>JAXDMN010000458.1:0-5138 GCA_034666045.1 Phycisphaerales bacterium
CCAGCTTGAGAACCTTCCGTGGCGACTTGCTGGTGATCATCCTTCAGCATGTAACCGGCCCGAAGCCATCGCGCTACCGAACGAGCGCCGAACATCGAGAGGGTTGAGACAGAGCAGAAGTGACCCCCTTTATGACCGGTGACCCCTTTATGACCTCGGCTCTACAGCGGCAACTCGGCGAACTCAGGAACGTACTCTTCGATGATCGTGTCCGACGGCGCGCCGCACGAGCGGAGGCATTCGCGAATCACCTTGAGGCCGCGCTCGCGATGATTTACGACGACGTCGAGGCCGCAGAATGCGATGGTGTTCGCTTCGCCCAACTGTGATCCGCCACCGGTAACCTCGCCCAGCTCGCCCAGCGCGGCCATCAGCGGCTCTTCGTACTTCTCGGCGCGATCGATCGGCCCCAGCGGCTCGCGGATGAGAATGTAGAAGAAATGTTGCCCGCGCTCGGCGGCAGATTCCGCAAAGCCGAGCATCACTTCCTGGCGTCCGTCGAGTTGCTTTCGCTTCCTGTGCAACGCTTTTCCCCGTGGAGAACGCGAGACGGATCACCTTCCATTCTACCGACTTATAGCAGCGACACCGGATCCACATCCACCGCGATGCGCTCGGTCTTGGAGAGGCCGCCCTTTTCGCGGACGGTGGCGAGGATGCGCTGGAGGCGGCGGACGTCCGGGCTGGTCATGACCAGTTGGTTGCGGAAATAGCCGGCGATGCGGTTGATGGCGCAGGGCATGGGGCCGCGGATTTTGACCGCGTCGCCCTCCAAGGCGGCGGCTTCGGAGACGTCGGCGGCGAGTTCTTCGCTGAGCTTGAAGAGTTTTTGTTCGTCCTGGTCGCGCAGGACGATGCGGACCATGCGCGAGAACGGCGGCAGGCCGGTCTCGCGGCGGTGGGCGAACTCGGTTTTGGCGAAGCCGACGAAATCCTGGCGGATGGCGGCTTTGATGGTGGGGTCATCCGGCAGGAACGTCTGCAACACGACGCGGCCGGGCGAATCGCCGCGGCCGGCGCGGCCGGCGACTTGCGTGATCAACTGGAACGTGCGCTCGGCGGCGCGGAAATCGGGGAGTGCCAGGGCGGTGTCGCCGCTGATGACGCCGACGAGGGTGACGTTTGGATAATCCAAACCCTTGGCGATCATCTGGGTTCCGAGGAGGACCTGGATCTCGTTGCGGGCGAATCGGCCTAGAAGCTGCTCGTAGTCCTTGCTGCTGCGCATGGAGTCGCTGTCGACGCGGGCGAAGACGAGGTCGGGGAATTTTCGCGCGATTTCTTCTTCGACGCGCTGGGTGCCGAGGCCGAAGAGGGACAGTTTCTTCTCGCACGCCGGGCATTTTTCCGGGAGCGGATTGACGGCGAGGCAGTAGTGGCAGTGCAGGTGGCCGGTGTGGACGCCCTCGGCGGACGATGCGCTCTTCGCGTGCGCGCCGGCGGCGCGGTGATAGGTCATCGTCGTGTCACAGTATTTACACTGGATCACATTCTGGCAGG
This sequence comes from Phycisphaerales bacterium, assembly GCA_034666045.1. Lineage (GTDB taxonomy): Bacteria > Planctomycetota > Phycisphaerae > Tepidisphaerales > Tepidisphaeraceae > JAICTV01. Next base: position 1,501 of record JAXDMN010000458.1, read on the forward strand.
AGACGCAGTAGACGAAGTTGGAATAGCCGCGGCGGTTGAGGAGAAGAATCGCCTGCTGCTTCTGGTCGATGGTGATGCGGAGCAGTTTCTCCAGCCGCTCGGAGAGGAGGTGGACGCCGCGGCGGAAACGGTTGACGACCTTCATGTCGATGAGTTCGACGTGAGGCATCGCCAGGCCGCGGACGCGGTTGGGCAATGTGAAGAGTTGGTTCGGCGTGTCGGGCGACGACAACGCGGTTGCCTTCGCGTACGTCTCCAGCGACGGCGTGGCGCTGCCGAGGATGACGGGGATTTTTTCGAGCTGTCCGCGCTTGATGGCGACGTCGCGGGCGTGATAGCGCGGGGCCTGGTCCTGCTTGTAGGAGGACTCGTGCTCTTCGTCGACGACGATCACGCCGAGGTTTGGCAGCGGCGCGAAGATGGCCGAGCGCGCGCCGACGACGACGTCGGCCATGCCGGTGGAGATTTGCTGCCAGAAGCGGTGGCGTTCGGTGGCGGTCAGGCCGCTGTGCAGGATGGCGACGCGCTTGAATCGGCCGGTGAATCGGCGGACGGTTTGCGGCGTGAGGGCGATTTCGGGGACCAGGACGATCGCCTGTTTTCCCTGGTTTACGACCTGGCGGATCGCCTGCAAATAAACTTCGGTCTTGCCGCTGCCGGTGACGCCGTGCAGCAGGTTCACCGAGAAACCTTCGTGCATGCGCGGGGCAAGGCGGTCGAAGACGCGCTGCTGATCTTCGTTGAGCTGAATGTCCGGCTCATCGCCGCCGGTGTGGTGAAGGTTCGAGGTCATCCGCGCCAAGTCAGCCTCGGGGCGGATGGTGATGAGGCCCATGCGGACGAGCTTGCGGATGGTCGGCGGTTTGGTGCCGGATTCGCCGGCGAGGCGGTTCAATTCGATCGTCTGATCGGCTTCGAGGAGGAGCAATCGCGCGAGGACGGCGCGGCGTTTTGGGGCCTTGGTTTTCTCCATCGCGGCCTGCACCACTTCGCGCGGCTGGGCGAGGCGGACGATCTGGCTGTAGCCGAGGCCGATCTTTTTCTTCACCGCGGCGGGGATGACGCTGTCGATCACGGTGCCGAGCGGCGCGACGTAATAACGGCTCATCCAGAGGGCGAGCTGCATCAGCGTCGGCGGGATGAGGACGCGCTCGTCTTCGATGCCGGCGAGCGGCTTGATCTTCGGATAATTCGTTTCGGGATGGATCGAGATGACGTAGCCGCGCGTCGTGCGATTTTTTCGACCGAGCGGGACTTTCACCATCTGCCCGACGTGCAGCGCGTTGCGCAATTTTTCCGGGATCGAGTAATCGAGCAGGCGGTCGATCCCCTGCTCGAGCGCGACGGCGGCGAACGGCCCGTCCGCCTTGGTGTGTGGCGGCGCGGGCGCGGGCGGGAGTTCGAGCTGCCCGAAAAGCGTTTCCACGACGGCGAAATTATAGGCCGCTCGTTCGGAAATAGTTAGGTCGGTTTGGCCGGCGACAATCTTTCCACAGGCGGTTAACATCCGACGCCTCATGAGCACGGACGCGCTGTCAGTCCCCGCCGATTCCGCCGACGATCGCGGGGAGAATGTCTGGACCACCTACAGCACGCGCGAACGGACGCTGCTGACGCTCGGCGCGGTCGGCTCGTACCTGATCTTCGGCGCGATCGGAAAATTCTTCGCGATTCCGCAGCTTCCGCACTACCAGGCGAGTTTGCTGGCGCAGCCGAACCCGCTCATCGCGGTGGTGATCGCCGGCGTCACGCTTGTCGCGTGCGTGCTGCTCTGCACGCTGATCACGGGGCGGATCCACTTCGAGGCCGGACTGTTTTGTGCGGCGATTGGGATGGTGGCGCTCTCGACGCGCGGCGGGCCGATGCGCTACGTGCTGATGTATTCGAGCGGGCCGGGGGTTTTCCTGCGGCTGGCGTTCGAGACGGTGCTGCTGTTCGGGTGCATCGCCGTCGGGTGGTATGTGTTGCTGATCATGCGCGATAACAACCTGCTGCACGGCGAGCCGCTGCGCGACGATGATCCGGAAGCGATGCCGATGATGGGGCTGATGGCGCTGGGGGCGCAGGTGATCGTCATGATCTTCCTGCTGATGCTGCTGGTGCAGACGGACAAGAAGGCGCAGTGCACCTGGTCGATCGCGATCGCGGCGCTGCTGTCGACGCTGCTGGCGCATTCTCTCTTTCCCGCGCGGCCGAGCATCTGGTTCTGGTCGGGACCGTTCGTCGTGGCGCTGATCGGGTACGTCTTCGCGTGGTCCGGGGGCGGTCCGCTGGTCGGCGGCGATGTCGGCGGGATGCTGCCGCAACTCGGCCGCCCGCTGCCGCTCGATTACGCGGCGCTCGGCACCGCGGGCGCGATGATGGGCTACTGGACCAGCCGAAGCTGGCAGCACGAGCGAGAGAACGAACCGGATAATCCGGATAAGGTCGAGGAGGCGCTCGATCAGCGCGCGGCCGGGTGAACGACGACAAACGGATTCAAACATGCGCATCACTTTTCCACTGATAACATTGCTCCTGCTTCTCACCACCGGTTGCGGCGCGCCGAGCTTTCTCATTACGCCGGTGCAGAACACCAACGCGCTTCAGGAAGTCGAAGTCGCCAAAGGAAAACATCGCGACAAGATCGCCATGATCGAAGTCGAAGGGATGCTTATTAATGCCCGCAGCGGCGGGTTTTTGCAGCCGACGGAGAATCCGCTCAGCCTGTTCGCGCAGCAGCTCGATCAGGCGGCGAAGGACAAGGACGTGAAGGCGGTCCTGCTGCGCGTGAATTCGCCGGGCGGGACGGTGACGGCGTCGGACACGATGTACCAGCTCGTCATGCGCTTCAAGGCGAAGACGCGCAAGCCGGTCATCGCGTCGATGCAGGAGGTGGCGGCGAGCGGCGGATATTACGTCAGCCTCGCATCGGACAAGATGATCGCGCAGCCCACCACCGTCGTCGGCAGCATCGGCGTGATTTTCAATACGTTCGATCTGTCGGGCACGATGGACAAGATCGGCGCCCGCGCGAATGCGATCAAGAGCGGGCCGCTGAAGGACATGGGCTCGCCGTTCAAAAACATGACGCCGGACGAGCGCGCGGTGATGCAGGGGCTGGTCGATGAATATTACGCCCGCTTCGTCGGCGTGCTGACGACGCACCGAAATCTGCCGAACGAATCGATCCGCAAGACGCTCACCGACGGGCGGGTCTTCAGCGGGCAGCGCGCCAAAGAGCTCGGGCTGATCGACGATGTCGGGATGCTGGAGGACGCAATAAAAGTCGCGCGGAAGATGGCGGATGCGCCCGGCGCGCGGGTGGTGATGTACAAGCGTCCGTACGGCTACCGCGGTTCGATCTACGCCGATACGAACGTGCCGCAGCCGCAGGCGGCGAGCGCGGGCGGTACGACGAGACTCGAGCTGCCGGGCGGGCCATGGTTGCCCAGCGGGTTTTATTACCTCTGGAACCCATGATCAGCCTCACGTGCACGAGCTGTAAGAAGTCACTGGAGATCGACGACGCCTTCGCGGGCGGCGTTTGTCGCTGCCAGTTCTGCGGCACGATCCAGACGGTGCCGGCGCACCTGAAGAAGGGCGGGCGACCGAGCACGCCGATCGGGAAGTCGCCGACCACGCAGAAAACCCTTTAT
>JAXDMN010000459.1:0-9131 GCA_034666045.1 Phycisphaerales bacterium
ATACGGCGGCATCTTCGCCTTCGTCCCGCTCTTCAATTCCGGTGGCCCGACGCTGATCTGCAACGCCCGCGAGACCGGCCGAATCGAATTGGCGCGCCAGACGCCCAACGTGACGATCGAGTCCGAGCCCCGCAGCGAGAAGCAGATGGTCGAATGGCTGACAGCCGGGCGGAAATAATTCTGTAGGGGCGACACTTGTGTCGCCCTTCGCGCGGCAAACAAAACGGGCGATACAAGTCGTCGCCCCTACAATGCTCCCATGAAATTCTCTGCGGTGATCTTCGACATGGACGGCACGATGCTCGACACCGAGCGGACGTACCGCGAGGTCTTCAATCGCGCCGCCGTCGATTGCAAAATTGATTTCCCCGAATCGCTCCACTTCGAGCTGCTCGGCCGAAACACGCAGGACTGCAAAAAAGTCTTGTTGGCGCACTGGAACGACGACGAAGCGCTGTGCGATCGGTTTTTCGATCGCTGCCGCCACCATCACGTCGAGTGTTTCGATCAATCTCCGCTGGAAATGAAGCCCGGCCTGCTGGAGCTGCTCGACTTTCTTGAGGGGCGCAACATCCCGAAGATCGTCGCGACCTCGACCCGCCGCAGCAACGCGATCCCGCGGCTGACCAAGGCGAACCTGCTCCACCGCTTCCTCAGCGTCACGACCGGCGACCAGGTCGAGCACGGCAAGCCCGCCCCGGACCTCTTCCTCCTCGCCGCCTCGACCATCTGCGTGCCGCCGGACGCGTGCCTCGTCCTGGAAGACAGCGAAGCCGGCGTCGACGGCGCCCACGCCGCCGGCATGACCGTGTTGATGATCCCGGACATGAAACAACCGTGCGCAGCCACCCTCGCCCGCGCGTCGGCTGTGTGCGCGTCGTTGGTTGAAGTGAAACAGCGACTGTCGGAATTAGTTTGACGCCTTTACTCCCTCTTCCCGGTACGCCGGGGAGAGGGCAGGGGAGAGGGGTTAGGTGCGCGTGGGGTCGAAATGCGTTCGACATATCCAGCGCCTTTCGCAGTCGACCGCTCTCAGGCCCCACGCGTCGCTCGCCCCTCTCCCCAACCCTCTCCCCGGCGTACCGGGGCGAGGGAGTCGGATCAAATCAGCTTTTCCGAAAACACATCTGTCTTCGGGCGATTCAGCCAGCTTAGATCGGCGCTGCCGGTGCGCTGGTTGAGGGCGACGCTCATCGGGCCCGCGCTGGTCGTGACGCGCTTCTTCGACCACGTCCCGTCGGGCGCGCGCACCGACAAATACAGCGCCTTCTTATCGCGATCGAAATACACCGCGATCGGGTTGTCGTTCTGATCGAAGTACATCGCGGCGGTGTCGCCGAGTTTTCCGGTGGCGGCGACGGATTCGGTGAACCAGTTCGTGTTCCGGTACGCATACTTCACGTCCGCGCCGCTGGTGTCCTGGTAGATGATCTGCGCCTGCAAGGTGCCGCCGCCGAGCGGGCCTTCGTGAAGATCGAGCACGACCCGGCCGATGCCGTTCGCGTTGTCGACCACGCTGAGATACCACGTCGCCGTCGGATCATCGAGGTCGAGCCGGGCGTATTTCAAATCGCCGTTGGTCGAATCGCTGTACGCGACGGCGACGGTCGTGTCGTAGACGGTGAAGCCGAAGCTCGTGCCGATGGCCGCTTCGCCGACGTCGAGGCTGAGGTCGGCGCCGGTGACCGAGCCGTCCGCGCCGTCGACGGTCAGCCGCCCCCACGTGCCGGCGTCGCGATTGAGCGTCGCCAGCCGAAGATTTCCGCCGCTGCGCTTGTAGTAGGCGACGTACGCGTTGCCGTCGATGTCGTACGCGAGCGATGGGTTCGTGCCGACGTGTTTGTCGTCCTCGATCGTCACCGTCGACCACGCGACGCCGTCGTAGCTGGCGTATTTCACGCCGGTATTGGTGAGATCGAAGTACGCGACGCCCGCCTTGCCGGTGAGATCGACGGCGATCGACGGCATGGCGCCGACGTCGCCGCCCCCGTCGACGCCGATCGGATCGGACCACAACCCTTCCCCGTCGCGCGTCGCGTAGAGCAGCCGCCCCTTGTCGGTGTCGTACCATGCCGCGTGCAGCACGCCCTGCGAATCGAGGGCGGTATCGAAATTCCGTCCGAAGTTGAGCGATGCGTATTTGCCGATGCGCTGCGAGACGAGATCGAGGGCGGCTTCGATGTCGAGCCGGCTGTATTGCAGCGTCGTGGTGTTGCCGCTTTCGCCGAGGCCGTCGCGGTTGTTCGCGCCGCTGGTCATCAGGATCGATCCGATGTCGCCCGCGGTGGCGGACGCGTCCGCCTGCTTGATCAGCGCCGCCGCGCCGGCGACGTAGGGCGATGCAAAGCTCGTCCCGTCCGCCGTCTCATATCCGCCGCCCCGCGCGGGCATGACGATGTTCTCGCCCGGCGCGAGCAGGTCCAGCTCATCGCCGCGCTGCGACCAGCTCGTGATGATGTCATTCGCCGTGACGGCCCCGACCGCGAAGACGTTCGGATCCGCCGACGGAAACGCGATGCCGTCCCCGCCGATCGGCCCGGAGAACGCGTCGTTGCTGTTGCCACTGGCCGCGACGACGAAAATGCCGAGATCGCGCAGGGCCTGGAATTCATCGCTCATCTGCGAATCGGTGTTCGGATCGGTATAGGAACCGGAGCCCAGCGAGAGGTTGACGACGTCGATGCCGTAGGCGTCGTGATTGGTGATGACCCATTGCAGCGCGCGCTCGATGTTGTTGTCGGAGATGCTCGTCTCAGTGCCGACGCGCAGCGCGACCAGCTTCGCGTCCGGCGCGACGCCGCGATACGTCACCCCGCCGACCGTGTACGCGCTCGCCGCGATGACGCCGGCGACCATCGTGCCGTGGCCGTCGGCATCCATCGGGTCGGCGTCGTTGGCGTAAAAATCATACCCGCCGATGACTTTTTTCCCCGCGCCGAACCCGCCGCCGAGCGCGGAGATCGTGTAATCGACGCCGGTATCGATGACCGCCACCGTCGTGCCCGCCCCGGTGATGGACGAATGCGCCGCGGCGGCCTCATCCTGATTCACGAGCTGCGCGTACGCGCTCCAGGCGAGCAGTTGGCGGAGTTCGAGCGGTTCACATGTAACGCGGCGGGTTTTGGGCGAAGACATCACCAGTCATAGTCCGCGGCGCGGGCGAATTTCTTCCCGCGGGCGCGATTCCTTTTTCAAAAAGATTTGCGGACCGCCTGCGTCCGGCTCGAAACACGGCGATCAGCACCTCACCGTCTTCCGCTTCTTCCCAATCGCGCCGCGTTTTTTCGTCTTGTCGATATACGCCGCCGCGTCCGGCACCTTGCAGGCCGTCTCGCCCATGTCGACGCTCACTTCGCCGATCTTTCTCGCGGCGGCGATCGCTTCATCAGTGAGCGATGCGACATATGACCCGACCGCGATGAGAAATCCGTTCATCGCATAGCGCACGCGGTCCGGCTCGTCGTGAATCGTCTTGCCGACACGCTGGATCAGCCGCTTGATCTCCTTCAGATCCAGCTCATCGTCCGCTTTCAGCGCGACGAGCCCGCTCAGCGTGTTCCACCCCGCGGCAGCGACGGCTTCCTTCTTCGATTCGATCCAATCGATCGCCAGCTCGCGCCCATGCGCGCTCTCCGCCGCCACCCAAGGCACCGTGTAATCGCACAGCGCCGGCGACGTCGCCTTGTCGAGCCAGCGCTGCAAATCCTTCCGCGTCATCTTCGCCTCGTCCGCGATCAGCCCGGCCAGGTACATCGCGTCGTAGACGCCGGTGTCGTACAGGTCGAGCGCGAGGCGGTAATCCTTCTTTACGCGCTTCTGGATCTTCTTCAGCTCCTCGATCTTCACGCCGTATACCGGCTCGCGGATGCCGTGATTGAGCAGCACCTTTTTGTATGACTCGCGACCAAGCGGTTTGATCTCATCCAGAATGGCCCGGGCGGACGGCTTCGCGGCGGCGGTGGTGGGCATGCGCTCCTCTGTGAGATGGATGGCACTTTTCTAGTTCCTCGCCGGCCTTTCGACAACCGGGCGCGTTCTGCGGCGTATAGGTGGTATCCCATGCAATGGTGGAGGACGCAGTTTCATGATCAGGACAAGCCGAGGGATGATTTTCCACCTCGCGATGGCAGCATTCGCGACGGTTCTTGTCGTTTCCGCCGCCGTCGCCGGCGCGCCCGACTACGAACAGCCGCCGATCAGCTATAGCACGACCCAACCGCATGATTCCGCCGCGAAACTGATGGATTCGCTCGAGCGCGGCGACGTCACCCTCACGCACGACAGCGAGCGCGGCTATCTTGACGCGATCCTGCGTGAATTGAAAATCCCCACGTCGTCGCAGACCCTCGTCTTCTCCAAAACCAGCTTCCAACGCAATCACATCTCCCCACGCCGCCCGCGCGCGCTCTATTTCAACGACGACACTTACGTCGGCTACGTCCCGGGCGGCGACGTCATCGAGATCGCCAGCGTCGATCCGAAACTGGGCACGAATTTTTACACGATTCAGCAATCGCCGAACGCGGGCACGAACGCCGCGAAGACGCGCCTCACCCGCCAGACTGACAACTGCCTGCAATGTCACGGCGAATCGATGACGCGCGGCGTGCCCGGTCTGCTCGTGCGCTCCGTCTTCGCCGACGACAGCGGCCAGCCGATTCTTTCCGCCGGCACATTTCTCACCACGCACGAAAGCCCGCTCAGCGAGCGCTGGGGCGGATGGTACGTCACCGGCTCCACCGGCCCGCGCCAGCCGCACATGGGCAACACGCGCTGGCAGGAAAAAGAAGGCCAGATGCCGCAACCCCTCGCCGCGCCGTCCGCTCCATCCGCGCCCCACGCGTCGCCGACCACCAACCCCTCCACCCTGCCGCCCCACGTCGACGCCGACGAATACCTCACGCCGCACAGCGACGTCGTCGCCCTGATGGTGCTCGAGCACCAGGCCGAGGCGCACAACCGCATCACCCGCGCCGTCCACGGCACCTTGCGCGCCCTGCGCGACGAGCAGATCATGAGCGACGCCCTCGGCGAGCCGACGAAAGCAAATGGCATCCACTCCGACAGCACGCTAAGCCGCATCGAATCCAGTTGCGAGCCGCTCGTTGAGTATCTCCTCTTCGCCAACGAAGCGCCGCTGACCGATCGCGTCGCAGGCAGCTCAACATTCGCCGCCGATTTCTCCGCCCACGGCCCGCGCGATTCCCGCGGCCGATCGCTCCGCGATTTCGACCTCAAGACCCGCCTCTTCCGCTACCCGTGCAGCTACCTGATCTACTCCCCCGCCCTGCAAGAGCTCCCGGACGCCGCGAAGCAATTCCTCTATCGCCGCCTGTGGGACATTCTCAGCGGCAAGGAAACCGGCAAACCGTACGCCCACCTCACGTCCGCCGACCGCGCTGCGATCATGGAGATCCTCCGCGACACCAAGCCCGACCTCCGCACCGCCTCGGAAGCGCTCGATCAGCGCAAGTCGTAGCGCGGCGGAATGTGCACGCCGACCGAATCCGGCCCGCAAAGCTGTGAAACCAGGTTCCTCACCCGATCCGACGCGAACTCGATCAATATTGGCAAATCCAGGCCGCCGCGGTTGGGATAGACCCGGTCAGGCCAATGGCGGGTCGGCGGAACGCGAGGCATACTCCCCGGCATGTCAGTAACCATTGTGAACAGCATGTCCGCCAGACGATCTCGTAGCGCGTCACCGCTCGTGCGGCGCGCGACGAAAACCAAGGGGACGGGAAAGGAGTGCGCCGGAGGATCGCCATCCTCGTCGCCAGCGATGTAACTGTGTACCTGCGGGCAGCCCTCGATAGGGCGCACCGCAGCCGGGCAACTAAACGATTCACAGTTCAACCCTCTCAGGGAAGGAAGATCACCATGTCATTCGAAACTCTCGAACCGCGTCGCCTCTTCGCCGTCCTCGTCGGCTCGCAACTTCAAGTCACCGGCGGCTCCGGTAACGACATCATCAAGGTCAGCCAGCAGGACGCCGCAACCATCCGCGTCGAACAGAACGGCGTCGTCAGCTTCTTCGCCGACGGATCCGTCAGTTCCATCCTCATCAACGGAAACGCCGGCAACGACAGCTTGCAGATGCTCAACACCAGCGCGTTCGCGCTGACCGAGCCCGGGACCATCAACGGCGGCACCGGCAACGACTTCATGCTCGGCGCCGACGGCAACGACGTGCTCACCGGCAGCGACGGCAACGACAACATGATCGGCGGCAAGGGCAACGACTCGCTCGACGCCGGCACCGGCGCCAACACCCTCAGCGGCGGCGACGGAAACGATCAGATGACCGCCGGCACCGGCAAGGACAGCTTCAGCGGCGGCACCGGCACTGACTCCGTCAGCTACGCATCGCGCACCGTCGCCCTCAACATCACCCTCGACAACGTCGCCAATGACGGGCAGATCTTCCTCGGCTTCCCGTCGACGTTCGAGAACGACAACGTGCAGAACACCGTCGAGAACGTCACCACCGGCTCCGGCAACGACATCATCACCGCCAGCACCACCGTCGCCGCCAACAACATCTTCAGCGGCGGCGCCGGCAACGATCGACTCACCGGCCTCGCCGGCAACGATCGTCTCTTCGGCGGTGACGGCAACGACACCGCGCTCGGCGGCTTAGGCATCGACCTCCTGAGCGGCGGAAACGGTAACGACGCCCTCTTCGGCGGCGCCGACAATGACCAGATCTTCGGCGACGCCGGCGACGACTACCTCTCCGGCGGCACCGGAAACGACCAGCTCTCCGGCGGCGACGGCAACGACATCATGAACACCCTCGACGGCGGTCCCGACGCAGCCGCCAACGGCGGCGCAGGCTTCGACATCCTCGAAAAAGACGCCGCCGACCCGGCCGGCATCTCGGTGGAGGTGACCGTCTAACGGAATCGGCAACGCAACGCCCAAGGGGACGGAAACGCGATAATTCCTTCGCGTTTCCGTCCCCCGTCGCGTTAACGCCCCGCTCTTTCATTCGACGTTCGATCTTCGATGCTGAATGTTGAATCAAAAGCGCCCGCCCCGCCCTACCCATGCGTCCGCGCATACTCCGCCCTCTGCCCGCACCGCCGACACCGAATCACCGCGTTCGACGTCCTTCCCAGCGAGCGTTGGAGATGCACATCCATCTCCGTCCCATCCACCGGACAGACCGGCGTCCGCCGCGCCCGATCCGCCGAAAAAATATCCCGCGACTCCTGCGCCGTGTACGCCCGAAACGTCCCCCGCAGCGGATCATTCCCCTCCGCCACCAAATGCCGCGCGTCGCAGGCGCTGCACTCGACGACGCCAATCACGCCGACCGCATTCGCATCGCCGCCGCCGCCATCTTGTGAAGTCACCAATCCCAACTTCCCCCCACACCCCGGACATTCCATCCGCCGGCGGTAGACGTTCATGTAAAGCGATTCAAGCTGCTGCGGGTTCCACGGCATCCAATCGCTCTCAGTTCGTGCGCGTTCACGCTCATTCTGTGGCTGGCGTGGGGGAGCCGATACGTCGCAGCTCGTTGGCAAGTGCAGTCCAATCGCCTGATCCAGGTGCGAGTTCCCATTCTATTTGCCGTGCGATGTTGCTCGCCGTTTTCGCAGCGCGACCTTCATACCGTCCCTCCCGTTTAAGAACAGCTATCAAATGTAAGACTGCCTCCGTTGAAACGGGAATACCCACCGCAACTGCCAAGCCTAGGTGTCGCATCAGACTGTCGGGCTTCTGCTCATTTAATATAAACGTGTCAAGCACCCGTGCGGAAAGGGGCGACTCGGCGTGTTGAGAAAGGATCCGAGAAACACTAGCGCGCGTCCTGCTCGATGAGGCGGCATATGCCTCTTGAAGGCGAGGAAGAAACTCGCTGGCGGAACATCTCAAGACGCCAGCCAACGCACAGTGGAACGCGCTGAAGCCGTGCGTCGGAATTGCATCAAAAAGGATCGGTAGCAGTTCCACGCGCCCCAACGAAGCGATTCCTTCGAACAGACTCCGTTCGTATCGTGCTCCATGTTTGAGTAGCCAATCGATGGCTCGCTGGTCACTGCGCACCACAAGCATTCGAAGCAACTGCAATTTAAATGTTTCACTGCCGTCGACGAACTCCGCCCAAAGTTTCTCCGCTCCCTGGTCTGAGACGCCATGTTTGAGAATGCCGACAGCGCGCTTGCGAACTTGCCGGGATTTGTCTCTAAACCACCCGATAAGTGTCGCTTCTGTCTTCGGATTAAGGCCGCTATGTGCAATCCGGTAAGTTGCGTCCGAAATTCCCGCGATTACAAATCCGGCAGCCGGATCACCTGCTTCGACGGCGCGAATCATTGCCCGGGCAAGTCCATACTCTTCAAAAGTGAGGTGCACAAAACGCGCCTCACCAGCAACAGAAAGGATCATTCCAGTATTGAAAAGACTATCAACTTCGGCAATGTTCTTCTTTGAGAGAAGAGCAGTTTGAAGTCCATCCACGGAAAGGGGGCTTCTTCCCCAACTGCGTTCACGTATCAAGACCGCTGCCTCAGCTAGGCAATCGAGCACGTCACCAACAGGTACCTGTGCATCGCGTCCCCTGACGGTGCGCGCGTTGAAAAAGGCGTGTAGAACCCCGACATACCTCTCGTACAGTGACAGCAAAGAGAGCTTGTCCCATTTCGAGGTTTCCCTCGCCAACCGTATGCACATGAGCAAGAGAATCGGAGAAGATAGGTCCGGAAGGACATGCGCACGATACTTCTCCCATATCGCGCTCACCGTCACCGGATCAATTAAGTAGGTTTGCAAGATGTCGTGGATTTCATCATTGGAAAGCGGGAGTACACGCCCGTACTCGAACCGTCTCGACGTCACGCCGAACTTCCCGGTTTTGAATCCTTGTGGACGTGAAGTTACCAAGGCGCTTGTCCACGATGCGTGCTGAAGAAGTTCTACGAGTCGCGCCTGCGCCACGGGCTCTCGCGGCATCTCGTCCAAGCCATCAAACACGAGGACGACTCGGGATGAACGGAGGGCGGCTTCGTAGAGGCTCGGAAGTGAGCGTAAACCTAAGTCCGTGCAGGCGCGCCCGAGCGCTTCCAACACGGTTCCCGGAACGCCTCGGGAAAGGCTTACAAATATGGGTATCGAATCTGTCG
>JAXDMN010000460.1:0-12495 GCA_034666045.1 Phycisphaerales bacterium
CGCGCAGCGGCTCTCAATTAGAAATGCTCGGGCGAGACGCCCAAGCCACCCAAAATCACACTGCTTCCGCGCTATCTCAACCACTCATCCCGATGCTGCGCGACGAACGCGTCGTCGTTGAGGTGCGGATACGCCGCGTAGACGCGATCGATCTCGTCGAGTTGGCCGGGCCCGAACGTCTCATTCGGGTCCAGGCACCACGTCCCCGCTAAAAGTCCCTGCCGCCGCAACACTTCATGCAGGCCCGCGATGCACCCTTTGAAACCATTGGCGGCGTCGAAGAACGCGGCGTTGCTGTCGGTCACCTCGATGTTGCGCACCAGCATCGCCGTCGGGATTTGATCGACGCAGGACATCTTGTGGCAACTGTCGAGCAGCTCGACGGCGGACTTCGTCCAGACCGACCAGTGGCCGAGAAGCCCGCCGACGATTTTCAGACTCGCGAAGGTGCCGCCAGTCTTGAAGCGGTAGGGCGTCAGCAAGTCCATCACGATGTTGTCGTCGTTGCCGGTGTAGAGGGCGATCGGGCTGCCGTCCGTCGGACCGCGACCCGCCTCGGCGACGGCGCGCACGACGTCGATCGTCTGGTAGCGGTTGAACGGCGCCATCTTGATCGCCACGACATTCTCGATCTCGGCGAAGCGTCGCCAGAACGAAAACGGCAGCAGCCGCCCGCCGGCCGCGGGTTGCAGGTAGAAACCGACGAGCGGAATGACGTCGGCGACGGCGCGGCAATGGGCGATCAGCTCATCGTCCGATGCAAGCTTCATCGCGGCGAGGCTGAGCAACGCGGCGTGGTAGCCGAGGTCGCGCAGCGTCGTCGCCTCGCGCACCGCCTGGTCGGTTTGTCCGACAGCGCCGCCGATGCGGAGGAGTTTCTTATCCGCCGCGCGGCCGGCGTCAGCGCGGTCCATCTCTTCGCGCGCCAGTTGCAACACGGGTTGATAAAGCGCGATCTTCGGCTCGCGAATCTGAAACTGCGTCGTGTGCACACCAACCGCGAGCCCGCCGGCCCCGGCGGCGATGTAATAACGCGCCAGCGCGCGCTGGCGTCGCTCGTCGAGCTTTCGATTCGCGTCAAGCGCGAGCGGATGTGCGGGAATCGCTACGCCGCGCTGGAGAGTTGATCGGATTTGCGGGTTCATAAGAGAAACTCACCACGAAGCCACGAAGAGCACGAAGCCGGCCCTTTCATCCTCAATCCGGACGGCGCGAGGTCAAGTGAGGGATATGAATCAAAGAACAACCGCTTCGTGCTCTTCGTGGCTTCGTGGTCAAACAGTATTTCCCGTCGCGCGCCTCGAAATGCGTCGGTTTCCCGAGCGACGCGCCACCCGCCATGACCCAATGAGCGATCCATTGCATCAATTGCGGGATCGGCACGCGCGGATAACCGAACAGTCGTTGGCCAAGCTGCCCGTTGCTGATCAGGGCGTCGGACGCTTCGACGCCTCGCGTTTTCAGCGGCTTGTTCATCAGCGAAGCAAAAGTTTCCGCGACGCGGCGGAGGCTGATCAGCTCGGGCCCCGCGACGTTGATCACCAGCGGCGGCGACGCGACGTGGTCGAGGCACGCGAGCGACATCGCATTCGCGTCGCCCTGCCAGATCGCGTTGAACGCGCCCATCGAGAGGTCGATCTCTTCACCCGCAAAAACTCGTTGCGCGACGTCGACGAGAACGCCGTAGCGCATCTCGGTGGCGTAGTTCAGGCGGATCAGCGCGACCGCCGTAGCGTTGACGCGGGAAAAATGCTCGAACATCCGCTCGCGCCCCAGGCAGCTCATCGCGTAATCGCCGCGCGGATCGAGCGGGGACGTTTCCAGCGCCCCGCCGAGCACGATCGGGTTCAGGCCGTACACGTTGCCGGTGGAGAAGGCGACGATCTTCGAATTTTTGTAGCGCTGGGCGCACATGCCGGGGAGATACGTGTTCATCGCCCACGTCAGCGCTTCCTGTCCGGTCGAGCCGAACTTCATCGCCGGCATGTAGACGACGTTGGGCGCGTCCGGCAGCTTGTCCAATTGTTTCTGATCGAGCAGGTCGGCGCGGATCGTTTCGATGCCGTGCATTTCCAGCGCGGGCTGCTGATCCGGCTTGGAGAAACGCGCGACGCCGATGATCTTTCGTTTCGTCCCGGCGGCGTCGCTGGCGCGCTTGGCCATGCGCGCGAGCGTGATCCCCATTTTCCCCGCGACGCCGAGCACGATGACATCGCCCGGCGTGCGACGGAAGACGTCGATCAGATAATCCGTCGGACGGCTCAGCAACTCTTCGAGCTGCTCGACGCTTTCGATTTTGTCGGGATACTTCTCCGCCGTGCTCATTTCGTCCCCTCGTCGAGCTCGACAAAAATCTCCTGCCGCGTCACGTCCGCGGAGAACGGCAGCGTGACCACGATCCGCCCGTCGTGAAGCTCCGGCTTGCCGTCCTTCGCATACGGATTGTGCGGCAGGGCGGGCCAGGTGATCGACGCATCCGCGGGAATTTTTAGACGAAACCCGCGATGGGCGAACCATTCGCCCGCTTCGCCCGGCTTGAAGTCGATCGGCGCGTCGGAAAGCACGCCGCTCTTGCCGGAAGCGGTCGACCATTTGCCTTTCAACTTTGGAATGAGCGGCACATGGGCGGCGACTGCTTTCGTCGTCGGCGTGTGCAGCGTGTAAACGATTTTCGCTTTCGCCGGATCGGAGACGTCGACGCTGACCGAACAATCCGTGCCGGCGTAGTCGAGATCGAGCGTGTTCTCCTCGACGTGCAACGCCGCGGCGGATGGCGTGTGCTTCAATCCCGGCGGCGGAAGAAAGCGCGGGTTCTCGTCGCCCGCCTTGTGCTTCAGCAGATTGATATCGCCGACGCTGAACGTGCTCCACAGCGGCTGCATCTTGGTGTTGCCGCCGCCGAGGATCAGGCTGGCGTCGTCGTGGTAGAGCGATAAAAAATTCTGCCGGTCCTGGATCCAGCGGCGCGGATCGATCTCGGCGGCGTAGCTGGTCATGCAGAAAAACCATTTTCCCGCGCGGCGGGTGAGGACCTGCTTGTCGCCCGAGACATAAACATCGGAACTGCTCGCCGCCGGCGCAAGCTCACCTTCCTCGCCGTACCTGATGAAATTGGCGGCGACTTCCGGCCCGACCGGCGCGCCCTCCAGGTGCGGCGCCAGCAACGCCATCTGCCGCTTCACATACGCCCGGCCTTCCGGCGAGAAGCAGAAGCCGAGGTTGATGCCGGCGATGTTCTCGTGATACGAATTTCGCTCATCGACCGTCTCGACCGCCCGGCCGTCGGGGTACGTCATCGCCGCGTGAAATTTCGCCGAGCGGTTCAGCGCGTCGAGCACGATCTTGTCGCCGCTCATGCCGTAGTAGGCGCCGAGCGCATCGACGTAGACGCCGTTGTACATCACGACCGGGCCCTTGTGCTCCGTCCAGTAGCCGTCCGGGTGCTGATCCTTGACGCAGGCGTGCAGGTAATCGACGGCCGCCCGCTTCCACTCCGGCTTGTTGAAAATTTTCGCGGCGAGATAGAGCCCCATGCAGTTGTGCACGGGAATGTTCTGCATCGGCTTCTTCGGCTCGGTGTTGAAGATGCCGGTGAAGCCAAGCACCAGCCCCTTCTCCCACTTCGCCCGGCGGTCGCTCGGCATGCCGTCTTTGACCAGATCGAACGTGCGAATCCAGCGCGAGTACGTCCACGGCATGTAGATCTTGCCCCACGTCGAGCCGTCCTTCTTGCGGAACTCCCACATGCCTTTCTCGTCCTGATCGGCGATCAGCGCATCGCCGTCGGACATGATCGCTTCGAGCACTTTTTCGTCGTGGTTGTAGGGGTTGTCGACGCCCTCGATCTTCGTCGCCCACGCGACGGCCAGGGGATACATGGCGTGCTGGTCGTTCACCATCCAGATGCCGGCGCCGAATCGTCCGGTTTTCTTGTCCTGATCGTCGAGGATTTTCGGGACGGCGTTAGTCAGGGCGGGGAGGAATTCGCGCTTGAAGTTCCACACTTCGGCCGCGGAGGCGGTGCCCGAGAGCAGCAGCACAACGAGAAGCAGCCGCACAACGACCGGAACGCGCAGCCATGTCATCCTGAGGTACTCCGAAGGATCTGGCACCGAGCGACGAGTCACGCAGATCCTTCGGAGTACCTCAGGATGACAGTGTTTGCAGGCGTTGACGTTGGTGGTGCTGCGCATCTCGTTTACCGCTTCGCCTGAAAATGCCCGACGACTTTTTCGAACGCCTTGGCCGTCTCTTCCAAATCGTCGTCGCTGTACGCCTCGTTCACCGGCATGATCACGCACGTGTCGAGGATGTTCTCCGCGTTCGGGCACTTCACCTGCGTGTAATTGACGCGCTTGTACGGATGGTCGCCGCGCTCGAAAGCACTGTGGTTGACGAAGAGCGGATATTTGTAGATCGGCCGAGTGATGTAGTGGGCGGAGACGGGCAGGCCCTCCGCTTTCAGCGCCGCGGTGAACTCGTCGGCGCTCGCGCCGAGTTTTTCCTTGTCCACGCGCATCATGCAGAACCAATACGTATGCGTCCCGCCCGGCGTGACGGCGGGCATGTTCAGGCCGACGCTCTGGAACTGCTTGAGGCGGTCGGTCAGCCGCGTCCCCCAACTGTTGCGGCGATTGACGATGCTGTCGAGCTTTTTCAACTGCGCCAGCGCAACCGCGCCCTGCAACTCAGTCATGCGATAATTGTTCGCCATGAACTTCGGATCGCGGATCGCGACGCCGGGCGAGCGGTCGTACGCCTTGTCGGTTGCGAGGCGAAGCTTCGCCGCCAGCTCCGCGTCGGACGTCGTGATCATCCCGCCGTCGCCGGTAGAGATGTGCTTGTACTCGTTGAACGAATAGCAGCCGATGTGTCCGAACGAGCCGACCGGTTTGCCGTCGTACTTCGTGCCGTGGGACTGGGCGCAGTCTTCGATGAGGATGATTTTCCGCTTGTCGGCGATCTGCTGGATGGCGCGGAGCTCGCACGGATTCCCCGCCAGATGGACGGCGATGATCGCGCGGGTGCGCTCGCTCAGCACCGCCTCGATCGCCTGCGGGGTCATGTTGTAGGTGTGCGGATCGAGGTCGCAGAAGATCGGCACCGCGCCCTGCCACATGACGGGAAGGATCGTCCCCATGTCCGTGATCGGCGGAACGATCACCTCATCGCCGGGCGAAATCCCTGCGGCCATCGTCGCGGCGTGGATCGCCGCGGTGCCGCTGCTGCTGGCGATGCCGAATTTCGCGCCGTGTTTCTCGGCGAATGCTTTTTCGAGGGCTTTGACCTTCTTGCCCGACGCGTAAAAGAGCGTGCCCTGCGCGACCGCTTCTTTCAGCTCGTTCATTTCCTCGTCGCCATAGCGCGCCTCTTTCGCGTACGGCTTGGTCTTCGCGGGTTTGCCGCCGGCGATGGCGGGTTTGTCGGTGGTGGTGGCTTGCATGATAAAAACCTCCGCGTCAGCGCGCGACGACGACGGCGACGCGCAACGAGTTCTTGATTGTCGCGGTGACGGCGGCGAATTCAAAACCCCAGGCCTTCATAGTAGCGGTCGTCTCCGCGCCGGACGCTTCCAGCTTCTGTTTGCCAAGCCACAGGACGGTCGCGTGCGGAAGTTCCTGCTCGGCCGCGATCATAAAGCTGCCGTCGGCGAATTCGGTGATCTTCGCCGTCCGCCGGGCCCGTTCCCACGCGTTGATCTGCCGGCCAGTCCACCATTCCATCCCTTCTTCCTTCCCGCGGCGGATCGCGGTGAGCATGGCGGCGGCGACCTGCGCGTGCCGGAAATGGGCGGGGTGGAAGAGCAGATGCAGCACGCCGTGCGTTTTGAGCGCTTGCGCGAGCAGCGGTTCCAGAATCGCTTCCGGCGCGAAGACGAACAAATCCTGCGTCGGCGTCGGCAATTCGAGCACGTCGATCGCGCTGCCGTCGAAGCGCACCGGAAAATAGGTGTGGCACGTGCCAAAATTGAACCCCGCCTCGCCGGTCTTGCTCGCCCCCTTCGATTGATCCAGGCCGATGCCGTGCGCGAGGCAGAAATCCCACGGGTCGGTGTCGTTCTCCCAGCGCAGGTAATGGTTCTTGTTCGTGACCGGTTTTTCCCCGCCGAACATCCTGGTCAGCTCGGCGAACTGGCGATCGAATTGAGCGGCCGACCACGGCAGGCCCGGCGTCATCGAGTCGTAATGCATCGCGTATTCGTGGCCGGCTTCCTTGATCTTTTTCATCAGCTCCGCGCCGTAGCCGGGCAGGATCACGCACCACGTCGAGTTCACTTCGCCCTGGTGCAGGACTTCGAGTAGCGTGCGCCCGAGCGCTTCGTCGTTGCCGTCGGTATCGTGCGAGAGATGCCCGATCGCCGGAAGCTGTCGCGGCCAGAGCCACAGGAGCGGAAGCGACGTTTGCGTTTCCTGCGCGAGATAAAAAATCCCGCGTAGGAGAATCTCGCGCCACAGGTCCGCGATCGGCTGGATGAAAATCGACAGGCCGTCCGCACCGGCGACCGGCTCGCGATCGAGGAGCCAGTCGAGCACCGCCGCATCGTCGCTCTTCAAAACCGAATCGTTCACCGGCGACGTGCCGTCCGGCGCGGGCACGCCATCACGAGAAATCGCGCCGCGGCCCTGCTGGATATAGACGACCGTGCCGGTCAGGTCCGCCGCGATGAGGACGACGAATCCCTTGCCGACTTTTCGTTCCAGCAGCGCCGGCTCGTTCGGATTGCGCGGGCGGCCGTGCGCGTCCTGCGCGGTCGCGAGAATGGTCGCTCCCTTCGCTTCCACCGCCGCGCCGCCAAAAAAGTGCAGCGGCCGATTGAGATGCGCGAGCATCGGGTGCTTGGCGTGCGGTTCATCCGCGACGAGATACCCCTCGCCCAGCGAGCGCATCCCGCCGCCCCAGTTTGCGTACGAAACGGCCCGGCGCGACGCGCCAAAAAGTTCGTCCATCCCGCACAATCCGCCCACGCTCAGCCACGCGCCGCCGGCGTTGACCCAATCCGCCAGCTTCTTCTTCAGCGCATCCGGAATCGTGCTCTCGCCGACCGTCACGAGCACGCGCAACTGCGGCAGCTTCCCTTCCAGCTCCGCCGTCGAGAATTTTTCATAAAAAACCCCCGCATGCGCGAGGATTTCGTGCACGTAGCGCGGATACGTCACCGTGCGCGCCGCGTTCGGCCCCGCTTCCGCAAAAACACAAACACCGAGCGGCAGATTCATCCTTTGACTCCCGACATGACTACGCCCTCGGTGAAATACCGTTGCGTGAAGAAGAAGATGACAATCACCGGCAGCAGCACCGCCACGCTCGCCGCCATGAGCAGGTGATGCTCCGTCCCGTGCATGTCCTTGAACGCGCTCAGCCCCACCGCCAGCGTCTTCTTCTCCATGCTCTGCGTGTAAATCTGCGGCCCGAGAAAATCGTTCCAGTGAAAGATAAATGAGAAGAGCGCGACCGTCGCTAAGGCGGGCCGGGCCGAGGGCAGGGCGACGTGCAGGAAGACCTGAAACGTGTTGCACCCGTCGAGCCGGGCGGCTTCCTCGAGCTCCTTCGGGATCGTCAGGAAAAACTGCCGCAGGATGAAAATGTAAAACGCGCCGCCGCCGAAGAAGGCGGGGATGATCAGCGGTTTCAGCGAGTCCACCCACCCGGGGATGCTGAAGAGGATGAACTGCGGGATCATCGTCACCTGCGGCGGAAGCATCATCGTGCTCAGCACCAGCACGAACAGCGGCTCGCGCCCCGGGAACTTCAGCCGCGCGAACGCGAATGCGACCGACGCCGCCGTCAACGTCTGTCCGATCGCGCACAGCACCGCGACCGTCAGCGTGTTCTTCAAAAACAGGTGGAAGGGCATCGTGGTCAGCGCTTCCGAATAATTCGACCACGCAAACGTGCGCGGAAAGAACGGCCGATCCGCCTTGATCACTTCGCCCGGCGGCGTCAGCGATGTGCCGACCATCCAGAGAAACGGCAGCACGAAGAGAGTCGCGAGCGCGCAAAGCAGCGCGAAGCGCGCGATCTTCGAAGGCGAGGGCGCGAAGGCATCACCCATAATGCACCCACCTCCGCGAATACCGGATCTGCGCGCCCGTCAGGATCAGAATGATCAAAAAAAGCAGCCACGCCATCGCCGACGCGTAGCCCATGTTGAAGTAGACGAACGCGCGGTTGTACAGGTAGTAGGCGTAAAAAAGCGTCGAGCGCGCCGGGCCGCCGCTGGTCAGGATGAACGCCGCCGCGAACACCTGGAACGCGCCGATCGTCGCCATGATCATGTTGAGAAACAGCGTCGGCGAAAGCATCGGCAGCGTGATGTTGAAAAATTTGCCGCGCTCGCTGGCGCCGTCGATTTCCGCCGCCTCGTAAAGCTGCCGCGGGATATTTTGCAGGCCCGCGAGGAAGATCAGCATCATCCCGCCGACGCTCCAGAGGTTCATGATCACGATCGCCAGCTTCGCGAACGCCGGGTCGTTCAGCCAGTCCGGCGGATGCGCGATGAAGAAGCGCAGAAACCGATTGATCGGCCCGCGCTCGTCATCGTACGCCACCTGCCAGAGGACGAACGTCGCGACGCCCTGCGTGAGCGTCGGCAGATAAAAAATCGTGCGGAAGAGGCGCATGCCGGGCAGCTTCTGGTTCATCAGCATCGCCATCGCCAGCGCCACGCAGATCGACGCCGGGATGTACATCGCCGCGTAGAGGATCGTGTTCACCAGCGATTTGTGCAGCGTCTCGTCGCGCGCCAGCTCCGCGTAATTCTTCAGCCCCATGAACGAGACCGGGTGATCGAAATCCGTCGGGTCCCACCGATAAAAGCTCATCACGAGCGATGCCAGAATCGGCCCGGCCGTGAACACGACAAACCCGATGATCCACGGCGACAGGAACCCGAGCGCCTCCCACGCTTCACGTTTCTCGCGGCCGGTCATCGTGGCCACCGATGCAAATTCAAATTCAGATTCAGCCACAGATGGGGCACAGATGAGCACAGATGAAGAAAAGCGATTCTGCTTCGCCTTTCAAAACCAAATCTGTGTTTATCTGTGTTCATCTGTGGTTAACTGTTCTTCTTCAAAACACGCCCGCATCCAAAAACGCGTTCACCTTCTTGGTGAACTTCACACACGCCTCCTCCGGCGTGCCCAGCTTTTCGCCCAGAAAACTTTCGTGCAGGCCGGTCATCGCGCTCATCAGCTCCGGGTACTGCCGCGGAAACGGCGCGACGCGCCCGTACGCGATCGCGTCGACGAAATACCGATCATGCTTCGGCACGTTCCCGTCGCGCGGCCGCGCGATTTCCGCCTCCGCCGCAGAACGCAGCGGCGGCAGCGCGTTGCCCGCGTCGAGCGTCACCTCCGCCCCTTGCGGGCCGGTGAGATACTTGACGAACTGCCACGCCTCTTTCGGATGTTTCGTCCCGCGAAAGACGCAATTCCCGCCCCAGATGTAAGTGGTGAACTGTCCCGCCGGCCCGCGCGGCATCGGCGCCAGGTCCCATTTGAAATCGAGCTTGCGCAGCCGCAAAAACCGTTTGTAGATGTACCGGCTCTCCGCGATCATCCCGACGCGCCCCGAAGCGAACAGCGCCTGGTACAAATACGGCTCGAGCAGGTTCGGCCGCGGTGCGACTTTCTCCGTCAGTGACAGCCCGGTGTAAAACTCGAACCCGCCGATCGCCTGCGGCGAATCCATCACGCAACGCGTCACGTCGGCGTTGAAAATGTCCCCGCCGTTCATCCACACCCACGCCGGCCAACGGTTGTACTGCGGCTGATTGGTGCAGCCCCACGTATCGATCTTGCCGTCGCCGTCCGTGTCCTTCGTCAGCGCGTGACACGTCGCGAGAAAATCCGCCCACGTCCAATCCGGCTTCGGGTAAGGGACGTTCATCCGGTCGAACAGCTCGACGTTGTACGCCATCACGATCGGCGAAAAATCGCTCGGCAGCCCGAGCAGTTTTCCGTCGTAGCGCATCGCGTCGCCGAGCAGCGGATAGAGCGTGGAGATGTCGAAACTTTTATCGTTCGCCGCCAGCTCATCCAGCGGCAGGCAGATATTTTTCGCCGCGTACGAAGGAAAATTCGACTGCACGACGTGAAACACGTCCGGCGCGACTTTGCCGGCGATGAGCGTCAGCAGCTTGCCGTCATAAAGCTCGCCGAATCCTTCGTTGATCCGCACCTTGATCCCGGGATGCGTTTTTTCAAACGCCGGGATCACCCGGCTAGCGAGATAGCGAAACTCCGGCGTCGAGTAGGTGTAAAAATCGAGCGTGACGGCGCCGTCCCGCACGTGCGTTTTCCCGCAACCCGACACGATCCCCGCGCCCGCTGCGACAGCGCCCGCGCGCTCCAGAAATTTTCTGCGAGAAATAGGTTGGGATGGCACGACCGGCTTAGCGTATCTGCGCCCGGCGGGGGACTCAAATGCGTTGTCATCCTGAGGTACTCCGAAGGATCTGCGTGAGTTGTCGCTCGGCGCCAGATCCTTGGATCACCCGCTGCGCGGGTACCCGTGTACCTCAGGATGACATCGTGTTTGCGTGTTCGCATTTTAGCTGCGCTCCTGGCCGGAACCGTTTCACAATTCCAATTCAACCAACACGCCGTCCGCCGGTTTCGTGAAAACGCCCGTCCCGCGCCGATTTTTCCTGCTCGACGATTGCGAACTGAAACAGCTTCGCGACCGCCCTCTTTCCTTCGGGGAAAAAATAGCTCCCGTCCCTGTTTTTCTCCCGAGAAAAAATAGCTCCCGTCCCTGTTTTTCTCCGGGTGGGGTCACGCCTGCGAGCGGGAAACCGGTCAAGAATGAGCAGGCACGGGGGGTCGCATCGGCCGCGGGCACGGCGGCAGGTTTGGCTGCGATGATCGTCTTTGGCCTGACGTATTTCGTCGGCGCGAGCATCCTTCGGAGGAACTACGCTGGGAATGGCCGACCCTCGGACGGGGCGCCATCTGCGAATGCTGGCGCACAGACTTCTGCTGTCGGGATTGAGCCGCTGTCATGGGGCAGCAGACTGTTACTCATCATCGCCAGCGCCGTGGCAGCCAAACTCGCCGCGTCAGCCGTAACGACCCTAGTGGTTACCATGCTGCGGTGACCTCGCGGACCGACACGCGCAATCGGCTCCGCCCGCTTGTTGTCGACGACGGGAACGCGTGCGTCAGGGGTGGCAGTTCAGCCGCACGACCGACGTCCCGTCGCCGAACATCGGCGAATACAAAAAGACTTGGTCGAATTGCGTCCGAAAGAGCGATAGGCGGTCGTTCAAGCTCATGAACGACGCCGTGGTGGTTCCGTCGACGTAGATAAGCAGCCAGTATTCGTCGCAGCCGGACTGCCGATAATCCGGCAATTTCGATTCCTTTTCGCGAATGAGGGCCGGAAGGACCGTCTCCGCGGCCGCAACGTAGCCGCCGTGCGCCACATCCCACCGTGCGAGATCGCGCACCACTTTTGGCCGCCGCGCCGCGTGGACATCGATCAGCCATTTCGGCCATGCGCCAATGGTTCGCGCGTCCGGTAGGTGGCGCTCGCGTTTCAACTGCAGCGGAACTAGCGAGGCCAAGGTTTGCGCTGCCTGCTCGATCTCGGACTTCCGGAAGTCGCTCGCAGCCGAAAAGCTAACGTGCACGCGAAGCGGCGTGCCGCCCGCGGCAGTGTGAATCTGGAGGGCACGTTCGACAATCTGATCTTGGAGCCTCTCCTGCTCCTTGCGGACGCTGCCCCGCCCCTTGCCGTCCTTCGGGTGCGGGAGGATCGCCTCGACCAACTCCATGCCGATGCGCCGCCGACCGAGCGAAAAGCGGAAATCCGGTCGGTCACCGATGGCGATCCACTTCGCGGGAAGTTGAGCGCGTTCCAAAAGAAAACCGAGCAGTCGAGACGCCTCGCGTCGTTCTTTCTCTTTCAGGGTAGCGCCTACAGGTCCGAACCGGCCCGTGTGCCGGTAGAACCGCTCGCGGATCGCGCGGTAGTCGTCAGCGCCTTCAGCGAGGCCGGACAGGGTCCGCTCGCGTTCCTTGGCACGGCGATGGGCGCGGCGCAGCTCGTCGATCAAAGCCAATTGATGTCCTCCCGTGAGGGAGTATATGAGAGTCTCGCCCTCGCCAGGCGATGACGCGCCGACCCCCACCGCCGAGGCGGGCGAGCGCAGCGAGCGAAAGCCCGGCGTCGCAACACCGCGCGACGGTCTTCATAAAAACAATCCGGCGAACGCGAATAAACGGACGCCGCTCCGCGGGAACGCTCGGGCGGGACGCCCAAGCCACGGACGCAATAAGGACGCAATAAGGGGACGCAGGACGCAGTTCGATTTCCCCCGTGAGCGCGTAGAATCAGTCCCTGTGGCGAGAAACGAATCGCGTCCTGCTCTGTCTCAACCCTCCGCCAACAGCATGATGTTGTGCGTGAGCACGCGAAGCAATAACTCGTGCCGCCGGGCGACGGCCGTGCGGGCGCGCATCGCCGAGCCCAGGTTGCGCTTGATCATGG
>JAXDMN010000461.1:0-6439 GCA_034666045.1 Phycisphaerales bacterium
AATGGACGGCACCAGGCTCGTGCCCAACGCGGTGGATCCGGGCGCGTTCCAGGAGCACATGCGCGGGATGCTGCGCGGCGCGACGACGGCGCCGTCGGCGCCGGTGCCCCCGGTTGTGCCGGAGAAAAAATGATGGTGCGCGCGACGGTTTGCGGTTTGATAGTCGGGATGACTCTGATCGGCTGCGCCGCAAAGGCGCAACCGACGGCGCGGCCGTCCGGGCGAACGAGCGCGACGAGCGAACCGGCGGCGCGGGGTGTGAAGAAAAGTGCGTTGTCGTCGTCGCTGAACAGCAATGTCGATCCGTGCGCGATGCGCTTGCACGACATCTGCGCGCCGCTCCTGCTTTATTATGCGCGGAAGCAGGCGCTGCCGGAGAAAATTGACGAGATCGCGCAGGTGCCGGGGTTTGATATCCCCGAGCTCGTCTGCCCGGTCTCGGGGCAGAAATACATTTACAACCCGCATGGTCCGACTGGTCCCGAGGCGGGGTCGCACATCATCCTTTACGATGCGACGCCTGCGCACGCCGGGCGGCGGTGGGGGATCGCCGTGAAAGAGCCGGCGCGCGGCCAAGCGCTGGTCGCCAAGGTCGTCATGATGCCGTAGCCTCGCGGCGGCGTCGCGCGGTGCGGCGCGACGTCCTTCCTTGCCGATTCACATCGCTTCGCGAATAATTCCCCGCTTTCGCGTTTTCGTTCCGCCCGAATCACGAGGAAGTCCGCGCCCATGATGACGTCCCAGCAAATCCGCCAGGCCTACATCGACTTCTTCGTCCAGCGGCATGGCCACACGTTCGTGCCCTCGTCGCCGGTCGTGCCGCACGACGACCCCACGCTGCTCTTCACCAACGCCGGCATGAACCAGTTCAAGCCGTATTTTCTCGGCACCGAAAAAGCGCCGTGGACGCGCGTCGCCAACACGCAAAAATGCATCCGCGCCGGCGGCAAGCACAACGACCTCGACGACGTCGGCCGCAGCCGCCGGCACCACACGTTCTTCGAGATGCTCGGCAACTGGAGCTTCGGCGACTACTTCAAGCGCGGCGCGATCGAGATGTCGTGGGAGCTGCTCACAAAAGTTTTCAAGCTCGACCCGGCCCGCCTGCACGTAACCTGCTTTGAAGGCGATGAAAAGAACGGCGTCCCGCGCGACACCGAGACCGCGAATCTCTGGAAAGAAATCGCCGGCCTGCCGGACGATCACATCCACTACTTCGGCGCCGACAACTTCTGGGAAATGGGCGACACCGGCCCGTGCGGCCCATGCACCGAGATCTACATCGACCGCACGCCCGACAAAACCGGCGGCCCGCAGGTCAACGGCGACGACCCGCGCGTAATGGAGATCTGGAACAACGTTTTCATCCAGTACAACCGCAACCCGGACCGCACGCTGACCACGCTTCCGAGCCAGCACGTCGACACCGGCATGGGCTTCGAGCGCATCAGCCAGGTCATTCAGAACGTGAATGACAATTACGCGACCGATTTGTGGTACCCGCTCTTTTTCCAGATCAGCCAGTTGAGCGGCAAGAAGTACAACGGAAAGTTCCCCAAGACCAACAAGCCTGATCCAATCGCCGAGTCTCAAGACTTTCAATTGCGGCAGGACATCGCGTTTCGGGTGATTGCAGATCACGCTCGCTGTCTGACATTCGCCCTGACAGACGGCGCTGTCCCGAGCAATGAAGGCCGCGGCTATGTTCTACGTCGAATCCTTCGCCGCGCGGCCCGTTTTGGTCGACAGCAGCTTGAGTTGCGCGAGCCATTCATGCACAAGCTCGTTCCTGTCGTCATAGATGCCATGGGAGGGGCCTTTCCCGAACTCAAGCGTGATCCGAATCGAGTAATTGAGCTCGTCAAAGACGAAGAAGTCAGCTTTGGTCGCACGCTGGACCGCGGGATAGCACTATTTGAGGACGCTGCCCAACGTGGCATGTTGGAGAGGATTTCGGGGGACGACGCGTTCAAACTCCACGATACCTACGGCTTCCCCATCGACCTCACGCGCATCATGGCGGAAGAGCGCGGCATGTCGGTCGACATTGCCGGATATGAAAAGCTCATGGAGGAAGCGAAGGAGCGCGCTCGCGCCGGTGGGAAGGAAGGTCCGACGCGCCTGTTCGAGCTCCCGCCCGATGTGTTGGCGAAGTTGCAGCAGGCTGGCGTGCAGCCAACCGACGACTCCGAAAAATTCAATGCCGCGCCGATCGGTGCAACGGTCCGCGCGATCTGGGACGGGCATCGTTTGATCGACACGACGCACGGCGCAGAAGCCGCGAAGCAAGGCGTCGCCGTCATCCTCGACAAGACAAACTTTTACGCCGAGATGGGCGGCCAGGTCGGCGATACCGGCGAGCTGCGGTCGAAAAACGGCGCGGTGATGGCCGTGAAGACGACGCGCGCCGCCGGCGGATATGTTTTGCACGTCGGCGACATGATCGAGTCGCATCTCAACGTCGGCGATCATGTCACCGCGACGCTCGAGGGCGTTCGCCCGCGCACGGAGAAGAATCACACGGCCACACACATCGCCAACTGGGCGCTGCGCGAAGTGCTCGGCGACGCGGTGCAGCAAAAAGGTTCGCTCGTCGACCCGGACAAGCTGCGCTTCGATTTTTCGCACAACAAAGCGCTCGCGGACGAAGAAATCGCGCGTGTCGAGACGCTCGTCAACGAGCGCATCCAGCAAAGCCTCGGTGTTTACGCCGAGGTCGCCCCCCAGGAGCAAGCGCTGAAAATCCACGGCCTCCGCGCCGTCTTTGGCGAGAAATATCCGCCCATGGTCCGCGTTGTCTCGATCGGCGTCCCCGTCGCCGACTTGCTGAAAGACCCGACCAACACGAAGTGGCGCGAGTTCTCCACCGAATTCTGCGGCGGCACGCACCTCAAGAACGCCGGCGATTGCGAAGCCTTCGTCATCACCAGCGAAGAATCCGTCAGCAAAGGCATCCGCAGACTGACCGCCGTCACTGGTCCAACTGCCAAGGAAGCGATGAGCGCAGGCGCAGCGGTTGAAAGCGAAATTGACACAGCTCGGACTATCGCCCCTGCGCAGCTTGAAGAGCAGATCGATGTGGTCTTCAAAATGACCAACACGCTGCAAATCCCATTGACGATGAAACGACGCGCGCAGAGGGCTCTCGCCGAACTGCAATCGAAGCAAAAAGCCTTCGAAAAATCGCAACGACAGTCATCCGGCGCATCCGTCGACACCGCCGCGATCAGCGCGAAGCTCTTAGCCGAAGCTGCGACGCTCGGCGATGCAAAACTCATTGTCGGCGAAGTCCCCAGCGCCACCGACGAACAACTCCGCGGCGCGATGGATTCCCTCCGCAAAAAATCCCCCAGCCACGGCATCCTTCTCGGCTCCGCTGCCGACGGGAAAGTCTTCTTCGTCGCCGCCGTCAGCGATGATCTGATCGCGAAGGGCCTCAAGGCGGGCGACTGGATTCGCGAGACGGCGAAGATCGCCGGCGGCGGCGGGGGCGGTAAGCCCCAGATGGCGCAGGCGGGCGGGAAAGACCCGAGCAAGCTCGCCGACGCGCTCAATCGCGCTCGCGAGTTCGCTCAAAGCGCGGTGAAGTGACCGTGCCCGCGCCCGCCCGCCGCAGCGTTTACGCCGACCGGCTGCTCGAATTCCGCGACTTCGTCTTCAGCGACGGCGCTGAGTTTCAACCCCGCGGCGCGTGGCGTGATTTTTTCAACTCGCGCATCGGCCCGACGTTCGACGGCCGGGTGATCTTCGAGATCGGCTGCAACGACGGCGGACTTCTCGCCCGCGTCGCGGCCAAATATCCGGCGACTGCGTTCATCGGCATCGATTGGAAATACCGCGCCCTCCACAGCGCCGCCGAACGCGTCGCCGCGGCGGGACTGCGCAATGTCGCGCTCCTTCACGGCCGCGCGCAGGACATCCGCCGCCTCTTCGCCGACGGCGAGCTCGACGAGGTGTGGGTCTTCCACCCGGAGCCCTGCGACAACCCGCGTGAGTTGCCGAATCGCCTGCTCGCCGAGCCGTTCCTGCTCAACGTGCACCACGTGCTGCGCGACGCCGGCTCGCTCATCCTGAAGACCGACCATCGCGGCTACTTCGATTCGGTCCTCGAGCTGCTTGGCGGCATGAACGATCGCTTCGACGCCGGCGTGGTCTCAACCGATTTCTGGGCCGACTCCACGGCTCAGTCCGCCGTTGCCGCGAGGGCTTTCGCCGGGGAGGTGACGGCCTTCGAGCAGCGCTTCGTGCGGAAGCGCAAACCGATCTACTTTTTCGAGATTCGGCGGCGGTGATATGACGCTATCCCGCGTCCTTGACATAACATCGGGTGTTCCATAACGTAACACCCCGCTGGGCGCGGCGGGTTTTCCCGCCGTTGCTTTTTATTAGGACTCACGAGACCCCCTACAACTGCCGTCGGCCCCGATTTTAAGGATCGCCGGGCGCGGCCGCAGGAGTTTTCCGCCATGCTTCCCGTTCAGAAACACTCGAAGTCGCGCAAGCGCAAGCGACGGGCACACCACGCGTTAAAGCCCATCCACTATGTCCGCTGCCCCCAGTGCGGCAACGCCAAGCTCCCGCACGTCGCCTGCGACAACTGCGGCTACGTGAACCCCAAGCTCGCGCTTCAGATCGATCAGGAAACCCCGTAACCGCGTTCGTTCAGGGAGGACATCAGGCGTGCGTGCTGCGGTCGACGTCATGGGCGGCGATAAAGCGCCGGCGGCCATCCTCAGAGGCTGCTGGGAAGCCGCGCCCCTGCTCGACGACAAAGACCTCGTCTACCTCGTCGGCGACCGCAAGATCATCGAGGACGGCCTGGCCGCCAGCGAGCTCGCCCCGGACAAGAAACGCCTCTTCAAGATCGTTCACACCACGCAAGTGATCGAGATGGACGAATCGCCCGTCGAGGCGATCCGCGGCAAGCCGGATTCATCGATCAGCGTAATGTGCAAGCTCGCCGCCAAGGGCGAGGCGGACGTCGTGATCTCCGCCGGCAACACCGGCGCCTGCGTCGCCGCGGCGCAACTGCGCATGCGCACGCTCGAAGGCGTCGGCCGCCCGGGAATCGCCGTCATCCTGCCGACCTTTCACGGCCCCGTCACGATCTGCGACGTCGGCGCCAATCCCGAACCGAAACCCAAGCATATCGAGCAGTACGCGATCATGGCCGGCGCGTACGCGACGGCGATCTGCGGCATCGAGAATCCGCGCGTCGGGCTCCTGTCGATCGGCGAGGAAGACGCCAAGGGCAACAACCTGACCAAGGAAGCGCGCAAGCTCATGCGCGACGAGCCGCTGATCAACTTCATCGGCAACGTCGAGGGCCGCGACCTGTTCCGCGGCGCGGTCGACGTCGTCGTCTGCGACGGCTTCGTCGGCAACATCATCCTCAAGTTCACCGAAGGCATCGCCGAGGGATTGTTCCAGACGATCATGGCCGAGCTGCAGGAGTTCGCCCCGGAGCTGCTCGAGCAGTTCAAGCCGGTGATGAAGACGATCTACCAGCGTCACGACTGGCAGGAGTACGGCGGCGCGCCGCTGCTGGGCGTGGGCGGTTATTGTCTGATTTGCCACGGGCGTTCGGATTCCCGCGCGATCAAGAACGCGATCCGTGTCGGCAAGCAGCTCGTGAACTCCGGCGTCAACGACAAGATCGTCGAAAAGATCGCCGAGTCGATCCCGACGGACGATGAAGCCGGCCAGACCAACAGCGCCGCGTGATTCTTTTGCGTAACGGTCGGGACGAAGTCCCACGTGTTTTTTTGCCCATGCCCCAGTTCTCCGCCATCATCGCAGGCACCGGCAGCAGCGTCCCGGAAAAGCGGCTGACCAACGACGATCTGTCGAAAATGGTCGAGACCAACGACGAGTGGATCACCCAGCGCACCGGCATCAAGGAACGCCGCATCGCCGGGCCGGACGAGACGACCGCATCGCTCGGCACCGCCGCCGCCCGCCGCGCCATTGAATCTGCCGGCCTGGAGCCCAAGGACATCGAGCTCATCGTCGTCGCGACGATCACGCCCGAGATGGTTTTTCCGTCGACCGCCTGCTTCATCGGCGCGGAGCTCGGCATCCCGGGCGTGCCCGCGTTCGACATGTCGGCCGCGTGCAGCGGATTCATTTACGCGCTGGTCACGGGCGCCAATTTCATTCGCGCCGGGCAGTACAAGAACGTGCTCGTCATCGGCGCGGAGACCTTGAGCCGCATCGTCAACTACAAGGATCGCAATTCCTGCATCCTCTTTGGCGACGGTGCCGGCGCGGTCGTGCTGAAACGAACCGAAGACACCGGTGGAGGGAAGTTGGGGCGCGGGCTGATCTACAGCACGCTGCACGCCGACGGCACCGGCGGCGACGTCATGAAGTGCATGCCCGGTAGCCGCCATCCGATCTGCGCCGATCTCGTCAGCCAGGAGCAGCAGTTCATGCAGAT
>JAXDMN010000462.1:0-7679 GCA_034666045.1 Phycisphaerales bacterium
CTCGGAAATCACGTATTTGTACAGCTTTTTCGCGTCGTCCTTCTCATCGAACGTCGCGATCACCTTCGCGACCGCTTCCCACCGCCCGGCGACGACGTCCTGCGCGAATCGATCAGCTTCCTTCGCCTTCGGATCCGGCTTGGCGCTCAGTGCGGTCAGCACGGACTGCGGCGTGCGCGCGAACTTCACTTTCAGGAACGCGTCGATCCGCCGCGCTGGCTTGCTCGTCGGGCCGGTCGTCGCGACGGTTGTCGGTCCGGTCGACGGCGCGGTCGCCGGCTCCACGTCGTTCGCCTGCGTCGCATCGCGAACGAAAACGTCTTCGCTCGGCGCAGTGCTGACGATCACGCTCCGCACCGCCTTCTGCGCCTGCGCCGGCAGCGCGCACGCCAACACCATCGCCCCCGCGGCCGCTGTGAGAACCACTTGTCGTTTCATACGAACACCTTTCGCGCGCGGGAACTTACGAGCCGCCTTCCGGACGATCGTTCGCCCCGGCGCCCGCGGCCTTGTCCTTGGAAATTTCCTGCCGCGCGTCCTTCCCCTTCTTCGGGACCTTCGAGCGGCTCTCCTTCTGCTTGCGGCATTTGCCGGCGCAGTTGCCGTTGCACTGGCATTCCTTCGGCAGCGGCAAGCCCTTCAGCTCGGAGAGGTCCATCCGCGCCAGGCGGATCGTCGCTTCGAGATTGCGTTCGTGCTCAACTGCGCTCTTCGTGTCGCCGCGATCGATCGACTGCTCGGAGAGCATGCGGAAGTGCTGGCGCGCCGCTTCGGTCTGCTCCGTCCATTCCGCGGTGTCCGCGCCTTCAAGACGCATCGACCAGGCGGTGTAGTAATGCATCGAGCCGGCGGTCGAGCGGATCTGGTCCTGGAGCGCGCGATTGGAAGTCTCGGTCGACGCGTCGGTCAGCAGGCTTTCGACGTCCTCCATCGCCTCAGGCAGCTCGCCGAGAAAAACGCGCGACTTCGCCTGCGACAGGCGCGTCATCAGCCGCGCGTCCTTGTCGCTGTCCGGCAATTCCTGCAGCGCGCGGCCGTAGGCGTCGTAGGCGCCTTTCCAGTCTTCGCGCGATTCCGCCTCGCGCGCGGCGGACAACTGCCGCGCCGCGCGGTCGCGCTGCATTTTCAATTGTCCCGGACCGTAGTGATACGCAATCAGCGCGACCGGGACGATAAGCCACAACACGGCGAGCAGCTTACGCATGGGCAGCTCCTTCAAGATGACGTGGCACGGACGCCTCGCCCGTGCTTACTGTGCTATTGATGCGACGCCCCGGGCGCCACCCCGTGCCGAACAGCGCCAGCGCCAGCGGCACAATCGCCACGAGTATCCCGCCGATGCCCGTCGCGGCGATCGCCAGCTCGCGCCGTCCCGCGGCGGCGTCTTCCTTGATCGGCAGCAGGCCGGAAATCTCCGAGATCAACTGCGTCGGCACGTTGCGATCGTTCGCGTCGTGATACGATCCGCCGAGGCGCGTCGCGATCTGCCGCAGCGTCATCCCCGCCTGCCGAGACTGGTGACCGTCGATGAATTTTCCGACGCGCGCATCGCCGACGCCGATCACGATCGATCGCGCAATCGCCGGCGGAATCGGCGGCATGCCGGTGTACGGAACGGTGTCGCCGTCGCTGATCAGGATGAACGTCGTGCTCTTCTCGCGCCACGGCTTGGCGATGGTGAACGCTTCCTCGATGCCGTCGAGGATCGACGTCTTGCCCGGGTCGAACGCGTAATCGAGCGGCAGATCGTCGACGATGTTCTTCACCACGGCCGGATCCTTCGTGTCGATAACGACCGGCTTGGCGCCGGTGTAGAACGCGATGATCGTCACGCGCGCCTGATCGAGCGAAACTCGATCGAGCACCGACATGAGCACCTTGCCGGCGCGCTTCGAGCGCATCTGGTCCTTCTTGTCGCCGGCGTCGGAAAGGCTCATGCTTGGCGAGCAGTCGAGCGCGATGAGGATTCGCTTCTGCGCGTGTGCGGGCGGTTCCTGTGGGCGATGAAACTTCGGATCGATGCCGTAGAGCGCGGTCAGCCCCCACGCCATCATCGCGATCCCGCCGGCGCGCGCGAGCGGCGCCATTGAAACCCACGCCCGCGGCGCAGCGGACGGACCGAACGCCAGGTGCGCCACTCGCCGCACCCGCCGCGCATGCAGCCACTCGGCGACGATCGCCAGCAGCAACACGAAAACGCCCGCCAGCATCGCAGCTACCACGGCGTGTACCTCATCCCGCACAACGCGAGCAGATGGAGCCCGCCCAGTCCCAATCCGGCAACGGCGACCGGCATGAAGAAGTCGGAAAAATCCCGCGTCGGCGGCTTTAATCGCGCCGCCTGCATCTTGTCGATGTGCTTGAACACCGTCGCCAGCGAAACCGGATCGCCGCTGGCGAAGACGGCGCCGCCCGTGATGTTCGCGACCGTGTGCATCTCATCCGGCATCTCGCCTTCCGCGGTCTGAATGATGTAGACGACGATCTTGTCCTTGCGCAGCGACGACGCCAGCTCGAGCGCGCCGCCGCCGTACAGATCGGCGCTCATACCGTCGGTGACGAGGATGATCATGCGATCGCCCTCCGGCCGACTGGCAAGCACCTTCTGACATTCGCCCAGCGCTTTGCCGATCTGCGTGCCGCCAAAATAATCCGGCATGCGCTCCGGGCGGAGGAACGGCGTCGCGAGCTTGATCGCGCTGGTGTCCTTGGTGATCGGAACCCAGTGCAGCACTTCGTTGCCGAAGATGGTCAGGCCGTAGGCGTCGCCCTTCCGGTAATCGATGAACTGATGGATCGCGCCCATGGCCGCGTCGTAGCGCGAGCCGTCGCCGAACTGCGCGGTCATCGAGCCGGAGACGTCAAGCACGAACTGGATGTTGGTCAATTCCTTTTCGCGCTCGGCGGTGCTGAGACGCTGCGGCCCGGCGAGGACGAGAATCGCGACCGCGAGCAACATCGCCGGCAGGAGATTCATCATCGCGAGGAATCGGCCGAGGTATTTCCCGCGGCGCACCGGCGCATGATCGAACGGCAGGACGACGTCCGCCCCGCGGCGGGTCCATTCCCACACGCACAGCAGCACCGGCAGCACGAGCAGCAGCAGGACGAGCGGATGGGCGAACGAAAAATTCACGCCACGCCTCCCGCCGCCAGGGCAGCCGGCGCGCGAACTTCACCCGGGTCCGGCACATCGCGATACGGCGCGAGCAGCGCGTTCACATCGGTCGCCGTTGCCGTGCCGGGGCGGCGATGCAGCCATTCTTCGAGCGCGCGGAGCAGCTCGCCTGCCTTTTCATGTCGCCGCAGCGCCGCGATCGCGTCGGCCGGGCTGTCGGCGGTGAGATCGAGGCGTTGCTGCCAGTACCACAGCAGCATGCGCTCGAGCTTTCCCTTTTCCTCCGTCGAGAGCGTCCCCCGCACCGCCTGATCGATCAGCGGCCGCAGGCGGTCGGCGAAAGTCGCGCGCGCCGGCGGCGGTGCATCAGTTTTGATCCGCTTCTTCCGTCCGATGAAGATCAGCGGAAAGAGCACGGCGCACCACAGGACGGCGACCACGCCGATCGCGACGCGGTATCCGCCGAAGAAGGGCCAGCGCGCGCCGGACGCGCCGACGAGCTCGCCCTTGTGATCCTGCGGAAGCAAACCGACGACCGCGACGGGAATCGACGGCAACTCGCCGATCGGCGAGCCGTCGGCGCGCACGAGGTAGTCCTTCAAGTCGTGCGTGCCCGGCACGAGGCCCATGTAACGGAGGTCGTACCAGAGATCGTCGCGCCGCGCCGACGGCTGCGTCGAGGCGACGCGAAGCAGCAGCGGCGCCTTGTCGGTCACCGGCTTGGCCTGCAGAAGTGTGCCGGGCAGCGCGAGCTCGATCCTTCCTTCGACGCCGACCGCCGGCATCGTCGTCGGCGAAGCCGAAGCGGCCGCGATCATGAGGATGCTGGCGCAGAAGTGCATCATCGCGCCATCCTCGCGCGGCATTCGCGCCGCCGCAGAAACGCCCGCAGGTGCGGCAAGAATGGCTGATCGGTTTGCAGCCGCATGTGATCGATCTGCCCGCTCTTGAGCTCGTGCCCGAGCTGCGAATCGTCCATCCAGCGCGCCCGGCCGGTCGTGGTAAACGCGGCGCCGCTTTCCGCTTCCTGCGCGCGAAGGAATCCCGCGCGCATCCGCCCCCGCTCGGCCGGGTCGACCAGTTGCAGGACGACGCACTCGTGCTTTTCGGCGAGTGGTTTCAGCACGCTCAGCGCGCGCGGATCGTGCATGTCGGACAGGACGATTATGAGCGAGCGGTTCACCGCCATCGATTCGACGAAGCGCAAGTTGTCCGCCAGCGTGGTGCGCTCGTCGAGGCGATACCGCCGCAGCTTGTGCAGCCACTGCATGATCTGCTGCCGCGACAGGCTCGGGCGGAGTTGAATCCGTTTCTCGCCGCACGCGACCAGGCCGACAGGACTCAGGCGGTTGATCGCCGCCAGCGCCAATCCGCCGGCGAGGTGGACGGCCCAGCCGTACTTGCTGATTTTCTGCGAGGAGACGCACATCGACGCGGAGGTGTCGACGAGCAGGTAGACCGGCATGCGCTTCGGCGCTTCATATTCCTTTACGTGCGCTTTGCCCGTGCGGGCGGTGACGCGCCAATCGATCGACTTGATCGGATCGCCCGCCTGATAAAGCCGCGACTGCACGTACTCGATGCCGGAGCCGAGGAACGGCGAGTTGTCCGACCCATAGCTGAGCGAATCCGCGAGACGGCGAACCGACAGAGCGAATTGCCGCTCGTCGATCTCGCTGACGCCGTCGAGTTCCGCTTCAACCACGCGCACTTCCCCGATGATGGTCTTGACGTGGCTTGGGCGTCCCGCCCGAGCGCTCGGGCAAGATGCCCAAGCCACATGAAGGCACAACTCAACTCATTTCAGCCATGATCTGCCGAAGAATCTGCTGCGGCGTGAGCCCTTCGGCCATCGCCTGATAAGTCAATCGCATGCGATGCAGCAGCACGTCCTCCGCCAGCGCGAATAAATCCTCCGGCACCGCGTAATCGCGCCCGTGAATGTACGCGCGCGCCCGCGACGCCTGCACGAGCGCGATGCCCGCGCGCGGGCTCGCCCCCAGATCCAAATGCGGCGTGAGTCGCGTTCGCCGAACCAGCTCGACGCAGTGCTTGATAAAGACTTCGCTGACGTAAACTTCCTGCACCTTCGCCATCGACTCGACGAGTTGCTCGACCGTCGCGACCGGCTCCGGATCGATCGCCTCGAACGCCGTCTTCGGCACCGCGCCGCGGCCGTCGCGCTTCAAACCGAGGGCGAGCGAGCGTTTCAGCACTTCCTCTTCCTCGGCCAGCGACGGGTAGACCAGCCGATGACACAGCATGAAGCGATCCAACTGCGCCTCGGGCAACTCGAACGTGCCGGACTGTTCGATCGGATTCTGCGTCGCAATGACGACAAACGGCGCGGGCAGCGTGAGCGAGTTGTTGCCGATGGTCACTTTTCGTTCCTGCATCGCCTCGAGCAGCGCGCTCTGCACCTTTGGCGCGGCACGGTTGATTTCATCTGCCAGGAGAAGGTTGGTGAAGACGGGCCCTTTCGACGTGCGATACTCGCTGGTGCGCTGGTCGAGAATTTCCGAGCCAATGATGTCGGCCGGCAGCAGGTCGATCGTGAACTGCACGCGCGAGAATGAAAGATCGATCGCCTTCGCGACGCTGTTGACGAGCAGCGTCTTCGCGAGCCCCGGCATCCCTTGCAGCAGAAGATGCCCGCCGGTCATGAGCGCGATCATCACGCGCTCGACGACGACATCCTGCCCGACGACCGTCTGCGCGACGCGCTGACGGAGGCTGTCGATCAAGCTGCCGTTTGTCGTTGTGGTACTGCCGCTGGTGGGAGTGGACATCATGATAGGTGTGACCGCCGAGGTGGTGTTCATGACCGTCATAAAGACGCCTCAGGGAAGGTGAAGTTTCGCGCGCCCGAGCCGCTCGCCCCAAATAATTGCCGCCGCGACGGGAAGTGGACACCAATTCGCATCACGGCGGATGAGTGGCACGATGAATGGTCGTAGGCAATGTCGCACGCCCGCGCGTAGAGACAGCCGCCGAGGAAGCCGCCCCGTTCTCTGCTTCAGGATGAGGAATCTACCACGCTGCGATCAGGCGGGCCAACAAAAAGCACCAGGCAGGATTGGCGTGGCGGCGGCGGCAGCGGCAGGTCATTTCGGTCGCCAGAGCTGGGCGAGCGGAATCTGCAGCTTCGCGAAGGGCGGGAGCTTGACGACGTCGGACCCCGAGCCGCGGACGCGGCCGGCGCTGATCACTTCAACGGCAAGATCGGGTGGACCTTCGGCCGCCTCATCTCCGATCAGGTGTCGCCGCCCCCTGCTGAAGTAAAACAAGTCCGGCCGACGCACGTCATATTCACTGACGCGTGACATTTACCTCACTGAGATCAGGCCAGTTCAAATAATACCGACTAAGGCCAAAGCTCCCAAGATGCAGTAGATGAAAAATGTCGTGACCACGCACGCAACGACAGCGATGACGAGGTTTCGCGGTGCAAGCGGACTGTAGACGAAATGGTACCACCAGCGCGATCGCGGTCGAAGCTCCTCGTAATCAAGGCGATTAGGTGGCTTGCGAAGCATCTCACCCTATCTGATGCGCCGGCTTCGGCAGATCATCATGAATCGTCTGCTGCTTCGGCGGGGTGTCGCCGGCGTAGCTGAAGAGGATCATGTCGTCGTCGATCCGCGCTTGCAGGTGCACGGGCCGCTGCCAGACGCGGTAGACGTTCTTCAGCGTCTCGATCGCGAACTTGATTTCCAGATCCAGGCCGTTGTGCTTGTGGGCCATGTAAAGTTCGCCGCGGTTGGCGTAGTTGCCGTCGGCGACGTAGATGAACGGGCGGCCCAGGTTGGTGAGCTGGTACAGCATCGTCTGCTTGATGCGCTGCGGGTCGCGCGACACGATGCGGAGCTGGCCGGTGTGCGGGTCGCGGCCATACTGATAAAATTTGTGCTTCTCGATGAACTCCGGCGTCATGAATTCGTCGATGAAGTTGACGTCGTTGTAAACGCGGCGAACCTCGAAGATTTTTTCGCGGCCGAGGCCGAGGCCCTTGTCCCACTTCTTCTTCTCGCCGAGATTTTGCGCTTCCTCGTATTCCTTGCCGAACTTGCCCTTGTTCCAGCGGTCTTCGATGTCGCGAAAGAGCTCGATGCCGATCTTGTACGGATTGAAATTCCCCGGCGGCATGTGAACGGTGCCGCTGTGATGATCGGCGTAGTCGATGATCTCCTTCGCGTCGACGAAGTGCTTGGTCATCAGCGTTGAATGCCAGTAGCTGGCCCAGCCCTCGTTCATGACCTTCGTCATCCCCTGCGGCGCGAAGTAGTACGCCTCCTCGCGCACGATCGAGAGACAATCCGCCTGCCAGTCTTCGAGCCGTGCGTGATCGAGCAGGTACTGGAGGATGTCGCGCGTCGGCCGCGCGGGCGAGACGTGGCGCATCTTCGCCTTGTCGTCGCGGAGCTTCTTCTGCTCGGCCTCGAGAACGCTGGGCGGATTGATCCAGCGATCCATGTAGTCCTTGTCGGTCTTGAATTTTCCGCTCGGGTCCTCGCTGCGCTTGGTGTCTTCCTTGCGCATCTCCATCGGCCCGCGCGACATG
>JAXDMN010000463.1:0-14767 GCA_034666045.1 Phycisphaerales bacterium
GGCGCTCAAGCCGGAGACGGCGCGCGAGGTGACGCAGTTCCTGATCGCGCTCAATGCGCGGCTCGACCTGCAAGGCGTGATCGAAAGCGTGACCGGCGAGACGTTCGCGCAGCGGGCGGACGATGAAGAGTTGCTCGGCGAGTTCCGCCGGCACAAGGCGGTCGTCGCGGCGATGTCGAACCCGCACGCGACAACGCAGGCGGCGGGATTGATCGCCGCCGCCGAGCCGCCGGCCGTGCCGCACGAGCATGTCGACACGATCAACCGGATGATCGTCGCGCACGCGCAGCCGGCGGCGAAGGTACTCGCCGGATACGACCTGGAAGTCACGCCCGCCGACGCCGCGCGACTTGAATCCGCCCTGCGTCGCTTCGAGGCGCGCGAACGCCTCGGCGAGATTTATCGGCAGGTGTTGGCCGAGCCGGGCGCGCCGCTGCCGGCGAGCGATGAAGAGCTGGTGGCGGTCATCAACACGCGCCGCGCGCTAATCGAGCTGCTGCGCAAGGTCAACAATACTCCCGTCATCACCGCCCCGGTCGCCGCTGTGGTGCTGCGGGCGCTGCGGGACGAATCGGCGACGGTCGGCATCATCAACGCGCTGGCCGATTCGCCGCGCCGCGCGGCGGCGCTGGTGAAGCTCGAAGAGCGGCTGTTTGCCACGAGCTTGCTGGATTTC
The DNA here is from genome assembly GCA_034666045.1 of Phycisphaerales bacterium. Taxonomy (GTDB): domain Bacteria; phylum Planctomycetota; class Phycisphaerae; order Tepidisphaerales; family Tepidisphaeraceae; genus JAICTV01. The sequence goes on from JAXDMN010000463.1 coordinate 677, forward strand.
GAGTGGCTCGAGACGTTCACCGCCGACGTCCGCGCGGGCGGGGTCGCGCTGGTGACGGTGCAGTCACTGGCGGACACGCTCGATCTGCTCGAGGGCGTGCTGCGCGTGCGTGACGGCTTGAATGCGCTTCCCGCGCCGCTCGCCGCCGCCGCCGCGAAGCTGCTCGACGTCGGCGCGAACGCGAATGACGGCTATTCCGCAGTCCGCCGCGCGGTCCTCGCCGGCGAGATCACGCGACGGCTGCGCGCCGAGCCGAGTCTCCAGAACATCGACGGGCACCGGCTCAAGACGACGTTCGACCGTTACCTCGAGCTGAGCCTGCGCAAGAAACAACTCGTGCGCGACGCGATCCAGAGCGATTGGACGCAGCGGCAGAAGGACCGCCTGCTGATCGGCACCGCCACGCGCATGAACGCGGTCGGCGCGGACCTGCGCCGCCGGCTGACCGGTCGCGGCGACAAGGCGATGCGGCTGCGGCAGGTGATTGCGCACGGCGCGGGCGTCGATGGCGGCGATCCGCTCTTCGAGCTTCGCCCGGTCTGGATGGCGTCGCCGGAAACGGTCGCGCAGCTCTTTCCTCGGCAGGCGATTTTCGATCTCGTGGTGTTCGACGAAGCTTCGCAGTGCCGGCTGGAGGAAGCGCTTCCGGTGCTGACGCGCGCCAAGCGCGTCGTCATCGCCGGCGATCCGAAACAGCTTCCGCCGACTCGGTTCTTTGAATCCTCGATCGCCGCCAGCGACGACGAAGACGCGGAAACCGATCAGGAATTGTTCGAAGCGCATCAGGGCGAGATCGAGGACGTGCTCGCCGCGGCGCTGGGGCTGGACATCCATCAGTGTTACCTCGACGTTCACTACCGTTCGCGCCACGCCGACCTGATCGGCTTCAGCAACGAGCAGTTCTACGGGTCGCGGCTCCAGGCGATTCCCGAGCACCCGCGCACGCGCGGCCGGCATGCGCCGCTCACGCTCGTCCGCGCCGATGGCGTCTATGAAAAGCGCCGCAACGAAGCGGAGGCGGCGACGGTCGTCGAGATCGTCAGGGAACTGCTCAGTCGCGATCAGCCGCCCAGCATCGGCATCGCCTGCTTCAATCTCCCGCAGCGCGATCTGATCGCGGAGAAGCTGGAGGAGGCGGCGGAAGAAGATCCTGATTTCGCGGCGGCGCTGGCGGAGGCGCGATTGCGCCGCGGCGAGAACTCTTCCGAAGCGCTCTTCGTCAAGAACCTGGAAAACGTGCAGGGCGACGAGCGCGATCACCTGATCGTCTCAACGACGTACGGCCCGGACGGCCGCGGCCGGTTTCGGCGAAACTTTGGTCCGGTCGGCAAACCGGGTGGCGGTCGGCGTCTCAACGTGCTGATCACGCGCGCCCGCGAGCAGTTGCACCTGGTGACGAGCATCCCGCGCAGCGCATATTCATCGCTTACGCCGATCCCGCAGGGAAAAACGCCGAGCGGAACGTGGCTGCTCTTTGCGTATCTCAACCACTGCGAGCAACTCGGCGAGGATTACGAAACCGCGTGGCGCATCCTCAAGGACGCGAAAGCGGAGGATCGCCAGCACGTAAATCCGCGGCCGAGCAGGTCGCCCTCGCAGTTCGCCAAAGCGCTGGCCGGGCGGCTGGTGACGCTGCACGAAACTGGCAGCGACGTACATTGGGGCAACGAGGGGTTCTGCGTCGACTTGGCGCTGCATCATCCGGATCGCGCTGAGACGGTGACCGTGGGTGTGTTGTGTGACACGACGCGCTACGGGACGGACGATCCGGTCGAGTGGGAAGTCTTCCGCACGCGCATGCTCCAGCAGCAGGGCTGGCGGATTCGCCGCATCTGGACACCGCATTTCTTCCGCGATCCGGCGGGGTGCATGTCGGCAATTCTGCGCGATGTCGAGGAGGCGCTGGCGATCGAGGCGCAAGCGAGCGGGGCGGCCGGGCCGAGCGCGCGGGAGAGCGCCGCATCGTCGGGCGCAGAGACTAAGCGTCGCGGCGCGCGGCGCGACGCGGCCGCCTGAGCAATAGTCCTAAAATCTTGCAACAGGCCTGGTTACAGTGCACTCTGTGGCCGGGCCTGTTCGCATTGTGGGCGCAATCGAAAAACTTCGTGCAGCTTCTGGGCGTAGATAAAGAATATCGAAGCGGGCCGGACGTTATCGGGCGTGAACGAGCAACGCAGCGGGCGCTTTGAAGTATAGTTTTGCCGCGGCCGTCCATTGCGCCGCCGCGGTCGTGCGTCAAGCGTGCATCGCCGCGTGATTCGAGGGCAGCTTACCGATCGGCCAGCCACGGCAACTGAGGGCGTTTTTTTTGCGTAACCGTAATTCGTCCCAAGTCATCCGCCGCGCGGCGCGGACTGCGCTGATCGACTCGCTCGAGTCGAGGCTCTTGTTCACCTCCATTTTGCCGGAAGGTTTCGGCGAGACGCTCGTCGCCGAGAACATCATCAGCCCGACCTCGATGGCGTTCGCGCCGGACGGGCGGCTGTTCGTCGCCGAGAAGGGCGGAGCCCTCCGCGTCATCAAGAACGGCAACCTGCTGACGACGCCTTTCACCACCGTCGCCGCCAGCACGTTCTCCGAGCGCGGCCTGGGCGGGGTCGCGATCGATCCGCACTTCGACACGAACGGCTACATCTACCTGTACTACACCGCCGAGACGCCCGCGGCGCACAATCGCATCAGCCGCTTCACGATCGTGCCGGGCGGCGACGTCGCCGTCGGCGGCTCCGAGCAAGTCATCCTCGATCTGCCCGACGCCGGCAACGGAACCGCGCACAACGGCGGCGCGATGAAGTTCCTGCCGGACGGCACGCTGCTGGTCGGCGTCGGCGATCACACGAACGGCTTCAATGCGCAGGACATGAACACGCCGTTCGGAAAGATCCTGCGGATCAACCCGGACGGCTCGATCCCCAACGACAACCCGTTCTACAACAGCACCACCGGGATCTATCGCGCCATCTGGTCGCTCGGCGTGCGGAATCCGTTCACCATGGACGTGCAGCCGGGCACCGGCCGCGTCTTCATCAACGACGTCGGCGCCGCGCAATGGGAAGAGATCAACGACGGCGCCCCGGGGCGGAACTTCGGGTGGACGACGACCGAAGGCCCGTTCGATCCGGTCGCATTTCCGAATTTCACGAATCCGCTGTTCGCCTACAACCATGCGGAAGGCTCGGCGGTCACGGGCGGCGCGTTTTACAACCCGCAGGCAGCGCAGTTCCCGGCGGAATATGTCGGGCAATACTTCTTCGCCGACTTCGCCGCCGGCTGGATCAGGCGAATCAATCCGACGACCAAAGCCGTCACGCCGTTCGCCACTGATGCCTTCGGCGCCGTCGATCTCGACGTCGGCTCGGACGGGAGCCTCTACTGGCTTTCGCGTTTCGACAACAGCGTGTTCAAGATCAGCGCCACGCTCGCGCCGCAGGTTTCCACCCATCCGCAGAGCCAGCTCATCTCGGTGGGCGGGCCGGTGACGTTCAGCGTCGGCGCGACCGGCGCGAACCTGAATTACCAATGGCAGCGCGGCGGCGTGGACATCCTCGGCGCGAACGCCAGCAGCTACACGATCGCGTCGACCGCGCTAATCGACAGCGGCGCGCAGTTCCGCTGCGTGGTGACGAACGTCCAGGGCTCGACGATGAGCAACACCGCGACGCTCACTGTCACCGCCGACCAGCCCCCGGTCCCCACGATCCTCACGCCGATCGCAGGCACGACCTACAGCGGCGGGATGAACGTCAGCTACAGCGGGTCCGCGACGGATAATGAAGACGGCAATCTCGACGGCTCGCGGATGACGTGGTGGGTGGATTTCCACCACGCCGACCACATTCACCCGTTCCTTCCGCCGACCACCGGCGCGACCGTCGGGACGTTCGAGATCCCCACGCTCGACCATGCCGCGTCGAACGTCTGGTACCGCATCAACTTCAGCGTCACCGACTCTGCCGGCTTCACGCGCACGACCTATCGCGATCTTCAGCCGCAGCTCGCGACGATCACCGTGCAGGCCAGCCATCCCGGGTTGCAGCTCGCCGTCGACGGTCAGCCGCGCACCACCCCGATCGTCTTCACCGGCGTGGTCAACACGATCCGGACACTGTCAGCCGCGGAGATCCAGTCGGTCACCGGATTGAGCTACGATTTCCTCGCCTGGTCGGACGGCGGCGCCGCCACGCACCAGATCTTCATCCCCGCGAGCAACACGACCTACACGGCGAGCTACCAGCCGTTCACGCACTACCATCTCAGCGATCGCGACTGGATCAGCCAGAGTGGCCAGCTTCCGCCGACGCGCGACGGCAACCAGTGGGGCTCGCCGATCACCATCGAGGGCGTCGAGCATGCGCGCGGGCTCGGCGTTAGTGCGCATACCGACGTCACCTATGCGCTGAACGGCGGGTTTGAGCGCTTCATGGCGACCATCGGCGTGGACGACGTCGTCGGCCCGGCGGCGGGATCGGTCACGTTCGAAGTATGGGTCGACGGCGTGCTGCGCTTCGACAGCGGCCTGATGACCGGCGCGATGGCAGGCATGCCGATCGATGTCGACGTCACCGGCGCCAACGAGCTGCGGCTGTACGTCAGCGACGGCGGCGACAACTCCAACTCCGACCAGTCAGACTGGGCGGACGCCCGGCTGGTCAATCTCAGCCACGCCGCGCCGACTGCGCCGGAGCAGCTCGTCGCGATCGCGCCGCTTTACAACCGCGTCAAGCTCACCTGGCTGGATCGCCTGCCCAACGAGGCGGCGTTCCTGATCGAGCGATCGACCGACGGCGTCAACTTCACGCAGATCGCCTCCGTCGCCGCCGGCGTCACGAGCTTCGTCGACGCCTATCGCAACCCGGCGACGACCTACTCCTACCGCGTGCGCGCGCAAAACGGCGTCGGCAATTCGCCGTACACCGCAGTCGCCAGCGTCACCACGCCGAGCACGACGCTCGCTTTTCCCTGGAGCGAGGCGGATGTCGGCGATGTGAAGCCGGCGTACTCGGGCAGCGTCGTCCGCGACGGGGCAACCGGCGCGATGACCCTCACCGGCTCCGGGCTCGGCATCGGCACCGAAGCCGACGCAATGCACTTCGTCTACCAGACGCTCGCCGGCGACGGCCGCATCACGGCGCGGCTCACCGGCTGGACCGGCATGAACTTCGACACGGCGGCTGCGGGGCTGATGTTCCGCGAGTCGCTTGACGCGAACGCGCGCAGCGTCGCGATGCTGCTCAGCGCGGGCCCGAGCTCTGCGTCACAATTCCTGCGCCGCGAGATCGTCGGCGGCGACACGACCATGTTGGCCCAGGGCTACTTCGCGCCGCCGCAATGGCTCAAGCTCGAGCGCGCCGGCGACACCTTCACGGCCTGGATCTCACCGGACGGCGTGAATTACACCCCGTTCGGCAGCGGCGACGTGACCATGGGGACGCAGATCTACGTCGGCCTCGTCGTCAGCTCCGCGAATGGGTACGGCACCACTACCGCGACGCTGGACAACGTCCTGATCGAGAACCCGACGCCGGTCGTGGTGAATCCCGCCGCGGTCGTGCCCAATCCCGTTGCCGGGAGCACCGCCGCATTGAGCGCGCTGGGCAGCGATGACGCGGGCGAATCGAACCTGAATTACACCTGGAGCGCCGTCACCAAGCCGGCCGGCGCCGCCGATCCGCTCTTCAGCATCAACGGCACCAACGCGGCGAAGAACTCCGTCGCGACCTTCGCCAAGGCGGGCGTCTATCAGCTTCGCGTGCGAATGAGCGACGGGTCGCGCTTTGTCGACAGCACGGTCAGCGTGACGGTGACGCAGACGCTGGCGAGCGTCACGGTGAGCCCGGCGACTTTCACGCTGGCGCGCGGCACGTCGAAACAGTTCGCCGCGGTCGCGAACGATCAATTTGGCGACGCGATGGCGACGCAGCCGGCGTTCGAGTGGAGCGTCGCCAGCGGCGGCGGGGCGATCAGCGCGAGCGGGGTTTACACGGCTTCGTCAAGCGAAGGGTCTGCGACGATCACCGCCGCGATCGCCGGCCAGACGCCCACCGGCTCGGCCGATATCACCATCGTCCGCCCCGCGCCCAGCATCGTGCAAGCGCCGACGGCGACGCCGAATCCATCGGGCGGCGTGTCGGCGGCGCTGTCGGTGCTCGCGGACAGCGAGGCGGGCGAGAGCACCCTGGTCTACACGTGGAGCACCACCGCGATCCCGCCCGGCGCGGCGGCGGTCCTCTTCAGCGCCAACGGCTCCAACGCCGCCAAGCAGACCACCGTCACCTTCGATCGCGCGGGGAGTTACACCTTCTCGGTGGCGATCTTCGACGGCCTGTTGACGACGACGGCGCAGGTCACGCTCGTCGTGCAGCAGGCTGCGCAGCGGGTCGTGATCACGCCCGGCGTCACGCAGATCGAGCCGTTGGAAACATGTGCCTACAGCGCGGTCGTGTACGACCAGTTCGATCGGCTCATGACGCCGACCATCGACTGGACGGTCGACGGCGACGGGACGATCACCGCGGCGGGCGCCTACACGGCCGGGCCGACGCAGGGAACCTACCTGGTGACCGCGACCGTCGCGGGCACGAGCATCAGCGAATCGGTCGAAGTCGTCGTCGACCTGACCGGCCCGATCGCGACGTGGAACACGATCGCCGCGCCCGATCCGGGCGACAGCGAGTGGCTCTTCCAGGTGACGTACACCGACGCGCACGGGGTGAACGTTGGCATGATCGGCGATGACGACATCCTCGTCACCGCGCCGAACGGGCAGGAGTACGTCCCGCAGCTCGTCGCGATCAACGCGGGCGGTGACGGATCGCCGCGCGTGGCGACGTATCGCCTCGTTCCGGTCGGCGGCTCGTTCGTCGCCACCGGCGCGCCCGGGACGTGGACGATTTCGACCATGGCCGAGACGATCGCAGACGTGCTGGGCAACCATTCGCCCGCCGCCGACATCGGATCGTTTGTCCTCAGCGCCGAATTCGCCTCCGTGCATCCGGGCGGAGTCCTCGTCGTGCATGGCACGGTCGAGACCGACTCGATCACGCTCGGCCTGCTTGGCGGGCAGGTCGTCGTCACCGTCAATGGCGTCAGCGTCCAGTTCGCAACCGCGTCCGTTTCGAGTGTCCTCGTCCGCGGCTATGACGGCGACGATCAGATCGACGTCTCCGGCCTCGACCAGACGCTCAACTACATCGGCGGCACCGGCGCCGACACGATCCACGTGCTCGGCGGAACGCTCGTGCTGGGTGACGACGTCGGGGCGGGCGTGACGAGTGGCGGGTCGGTCGGCGTCAGCGTCGAATCCGGCGCAAACCTGCTGTTCATGGGCTCGCAGCACCTCGCGTCGCTCACGCTGCTGGGCAATGCGTCCGCCGCCATCGAGGGCGAGATCGGCGCAAGCTACATCGTCGTCCTCAACGATCTGGCGCTGGCGTCCACCGCCACGCTCGACATCGGCGCGGGCGCGATGATCATCAACAACGTCGACATCGGCTGGTCGACCGGCGGCAGCTACAGCGGCATCACGGGCAGCGTCGCCTCCGGGTTCAGCGAGGGTTCGTGGACCGGGCCGGGCATCACCAGCCGCTTCGCCGCTGATGGCGCCGGATTGACCGGCGTCGGCATCGGCTTGGCCAGCGCGATCGTGGGGCTCGACGAGGCCGAATCCGTCGGCGTCTGGCGCGGCGAGACGGTCACCGGGAACTCCGTCCTGCTCACCTTCACGTACATGGGCGACGCCAACTTGGACGGCTTTATCAGCGGCGACGATTACAGCACGATCGACTTCAACATGGGCGCGCCCGGCGGCAACGGCTACTTCCAGGGCGACTTCAACTACGACGGCATCATCAGCGGCGACGATTACAGCACGATCGACTTCAACTTTGCCGCGCAAGGCGCGCCGCTCATCCCGTAGCGGATCCAACAACGATTCATCTCCAAGGCGAAGCCGCCGGATTTATCCGGCGGGCGACCCCCGAGGCTGCGTTGCGACGCCGACGCTGGCGCCCCGAGCCGAGGACGCCCGCGCAATATGCGTGAGGTCGCATTTTTCACGGCATAAGATCGTTCGATGCCGATCAAAACGAAAAGATGGGACGATCCAAAGGACGCCGACGACGGCTTTCGCCTGCTCGTCACCCGCTACCGCCCGCGCGGCCTGCCGAAGGCGGACGAAACCTGGGACGCCTGGCAACCCAACCTCGGCCCGAGCAAAGAGCTCCACGCCGCCGCATACGGCAAGGCCGGCTTGAAGTTTCATTGGGACGATTACCGCCGGCGCTATCTCGCGGAGATGCGCACGCAGACGACGGCGATCGACGAGCTGGCGAAGCGCGTCGCGGCGGGGGAGACGATCACTTTGCTCTGTTCGTCACAGTGTGTGCGGGAGAGCCGGTGTCATCGGTCGTTGTTGCGGGATTTGATCGAGGCGAATTTGATCGGGGCGAAGCTGACTTAAACACCGCCTATTTCTCTTCCGGTTGCCTGCACGGCCAGTGTCCGTCCGTCTCCGGTTCCGCCTCGGCGTGATGCGGGATGGCGTCGATCTCGTCCTTTTTCAGGGGCAGGTAATAGCTCCCGTCCCGCTGTTCGATCAGCGCGTCGGCGGGGACGCTGACGTGGCTGCCGTCGCCGAGTTGCACGTCGACGTCGGTCTGCTCTTTCGGATTCAGACTGGGCCAGCACGTCGTATCCACGGTGCCGTAAAAGCCGTCCGGCCCCGTCACGGGTCGATCCTTCGCGTTCACGGTTGATCCTCCGTTGCCAGGATTATCATTCCTCGATTCTTGTGCAACCGCTGTGCCAGAGCCCGTTACCTGAAGGCATGGCGGGCATCGGAGCGGTGCTCTATCGTTGCGGCGATGGCCGACCGACCCATTCTCATCATCAGCGGAACGAACCGCCCGAACAGCAACGCCATGCGCGTTGCCGGCGTGCTGAGCGGGCATTATGGCGCGCTCGGCGTCGCGCACGAGATCTTCAGCCTCACCGACTTGCCGCGCGAAATCTTCGACGGCGTCGCCTACGCGAACAAGCCGCCCGCGATGGTCGCGATCCAAAACCGCGTCCTCGAAGCGATCGGCCTGCACATCGTGACGCCGGAATACAACGGCTCGTTCCCCGGCGTGCTGAAGTACTTCATCGACATGCTGAAGTTCCCCGAGAGCTTCGAACACAAGCCGGTCGCCTTCGTCGGCGAAGCCGCCGGCGCGTGGGGCGGGCTCCGCGCGGTCGAGCAGTTGCAGCAGATCTTCAGCTATCGCAACGCCCACATTTTGCCGGATCGCGTGTTCATTCCCGGCGTCGTGTCGAAGTTCAACGATGCCGGAAAAATCACCGACGCCGCGATCGACGATCGCCTGGCGAAGCAGGCCGAACGCTTCGCCCTCTTCGCCGCGCGAATCCGCGCGCATCATTCCTAAAGCGTCCGCCAGCGGATAAATTGCCCGCACCATGACCAAATCGATCCTGCTGCGCGCGTTGATCGCGATCGCGATCCTTCTCCCGTCACTTCAATGTCATCAGCAACGCAAATCCCCGGCGAGTGCCAGGAGTGGCGCCGCGGTGGCGAAGCGACCGGCGCCGGTCGAGGTGGATGTCGCCGCGCTGAAGCTGCCGGCGATGTTCAGCGATCACATGGTGCTGCAGCGTGAAATGGAAGTGCCCATTTGGGGCAAGGCGACGCCCGGGCAGACCGTCACGGTCGAATACGCCGGCAAGAAGGTCGAGGCGACCGCCGATGAGAAGGGCGATTGGGCGACGAAGCTTCCGCCGCTGAAAGTCGGCAACGCCACGTCGCTTACCATCACCGGCCAAACGCCGCAGAAGCCGATCGTCTTCACCGATGTCCTCGTCGGCGACGTCTGGGTCTGCTCCGGGCAGTCGAACATGCAGTTCGAGCTGAAACGCGCCAACAATGGCGAGGCCGAGACCGCGAAGGCGAAATTTCCCAACCTGCGCTTCTTCCAGGTCGCGCGCAAGACGAGCCTGACGCCGACGAAGGAAATGGACGGCAAGTGGGACGTCTGCACGCCCGAAAGCGCGGGCGAATTTTCCGCCGTCGCGTACTTTTTCGGCCGTGAGCTGCTCGCGAAGCAGCCGGAGATTCCGATCGGGTTGATTCACAACTCGTGGGGCGGGATGCCGGTCGAGTCGTTCATGAGCGAAGAAGCGGTCAAGGCGGCCCCTGATTTCAAGCCGCTGCTCGACCGCAAAGCGCGGGCGGCGACGGAAGTCGTGAAAGGTCCGGCCGGCAAGGAGCGGCCGGAAAATGCGCCGCAGTGGGCGAGCAACATTTACAACAAAATGGTCTACCCGCTGCTGCCGTACGCGATCAAAGGGGGGATCTGGTACCAGGGCGAATCCAACGCCGGCCGCGCGGAGCAGTATCGAAAACTTTTCCCCGCGATGATCCGCGACTGGCGCGCGCAGTGGAAGCAGGGTGATTTCCCCTTCCTCTTCGTGCAGCTCGCCAATTACGGCAACGGCAAGCCGCGCGCCGAGCAGCCGGGCGACAGCACCTGGGCCGAGCTGCGCGAGGCGCAGACGATGACGCTCGCCGCAGTGCCCAAGACCGGCATGGCCGTCATCGTCGACGTCGGCGACAACAAAGACATCCACCCGAAGAACAAGCAGGACGTCGGCAAACGCCTCGCCCTGGCGGCGCAGAAGGTCGCCTATAACAAGGACGACGCCGAGTTCTCCGGCCCGATCTATCGTGAGATGCAGATCAACGGCGATAAGGTTCGCATCAAGCTCGATCACGCGAAAGGCTTGAAGACGAAAGACGGCGGGTCGGTCAAAGGCTTCCAGATCGCCGGCGAAGACAAAAAATTCGCCTGGGCCGACGCGAAGATCGACGGGGAAGACGTCGTCGTCTCGTCCGACTCGATCAAGAAGCCCGCGGCCGTCCGCTACGGCTGGGCGGATGATCCGGCCGTCTCCCTCTACAACGCCGCCGACCTGCCGGCGTCGCCGTTCCGAACGGATGATTGGCCGATGGTGACGGCGGGGAAAAAGTGACGCGCGACACCAGCGACCGGTAATTACGGCTCACTCCATACTGTCATCGCATGCTGTCATCCTGAGGTACTCCGAAGGATCTGCGTCCGTCGTCATGCAGCGCAGATCCTTCGCCGCACCTCAGGATGACAAGCGGTTCATTTTCACGCCATCCCCTCAAGCCGCGCGATGATCGGCCGATGAGAACAATTCCGGGCGTCACGCGAAGCGCGGTTGGCTTCGCGCCCGCACTCGTGGGTGTTCTCGCACAGGCAGGATTCGCCGATGTTGCAGTCAGTTCTTCTCGCCGTCGCATTGTTTATCGGGCCCGGTGGCTTTCTTCCCAAGGCGGAGCCGGCGCCCGCGCCCGCGCCGACGCCCGCTGCGCCGGCAACGCAGCCAACGCAGGCTTCCGTTGCGCAAGCCGCCCAGGCGGCGCAGGCGGCGGCGTCCGAGCAGCAGAAGGCGGACGAAGATTCGCTGACACGCATCTTTGCGCGCACGCGCGTCGGACAACTCGTCGAAGGTAAGACGCGCGTCACGCTCGAAGAGGTGAAAAATCCGCTCTTCTGGGTCGACACCGTCAAGGACCTCGCGCTGGCGGTGCTGGCCTTCATCCCGCGGCTCATCGTCGCCGGGCTCTTTCTCATTTTCTTCTGGCTCATCTACCGCGCGCTGCGGCGGGTGATCATCGGCACGCTCAGCACCGCCGGCGTCGACGCCTCGATCCGCGACATGCTCAGCCACCTGCTGAAGTGGGCGATCATGGGCTTCGGCGTGGTCATCGCCTGCAACCAGGTCGGCGTGCAGATCGCGGCGCTGCTGACCGGCGTGTCGATCATCGGGCTGGCCGTTGGTTTCGCGGCGCAGGAGACGCTGGCGAACTTCATCGCGGGCATCGTGATCTTCTGGGACAAGCCGTTCAAGATCGGCGACCAGGTGGAGATCGAAGGGACGTGCGGGCGGATCCAGCGCGTGACGTTCCGCTCTACGCGCATCCTCGACGGCGCGGGCAAGATGGTTGTCTTCCCGAACACGCACATGCTCTCGAAGAAGCTGATGAACAACACGACGCACCCGCTGACGGCCGTGCGCGTGGTCATCGGCATCGCCTACCAGGAATCGATCGACGCCGCCCGCACGGTGCTGCTGAAGCTCGTCGAGGGAGACAAGCGAATCTGCGCCGAGCCGGAACCGACCCTCGGCGTGATCGAGTGCACGCCGACGAGCGTGCAACTGGCGCTGTTGTTCTGGATCGCCGACGAGGCGCTCGAGTGGAAACTCAAAGTGGAGTACCTCGAGAAAGCCAAGAAAGCGCTCGACGCCGCGCACATTGAGCCGACCGCGCCGGCCGCCGCGCCGCTGGCGATCGTCCCGCCACGTGACATCCGGGCGGCGGCGTAACGCGTTTACTCCCTCTCCCCTCCGCAGAGAGGGAGTAAGGCTCAAGTCTAATGCATGTTTTGAGCCGATGAATGCGAATTGGTTTCATAGGAGAGTTACACGGATGTTGCACGCCCTGCTCGCCCTCGTGTTGTTAGCCGCTCCCGCGCCGTCGACCGCCGCCGCAGCTGCCGAAGCGCCGGCGACCCAGCCCGCGCCCGTTGTCGCTGCCCCGGCGACGCAACCCATTGCTGTTCTCATCACCCCCGAGCAGCTCGCCGAGGCGCGGAACGAGACGCTTAGCGAAGTGTTCGGCAAGACCCGCATGGGCCAGCTCTTCGAGGGCAAGCAGAAGGTCACGCTCAATGACGTGAAGAATCCCGGGTTCTGGATCGACACGGTGCGCGACCTGATCGTCGCGGTGATCAGCTTCATCCCGCGCGTGATCGTCGCGCTGCTGTTCCTCGTCTTCTTCTGGCTCGTCTATCGCGCGGTGCGCAAGATCGTCGTCGGCTCGATGAGCAAGGCGACCGTCGATCCCTCGATCCGCGACATGCTCGGCTGGCTGATCAAGTGGGCGATCATGGGCTTCGGCATCGTGATCGCGTGCAACCAGATCGGCGTGCAGATCGCGGCGCTGCTGACCGGCGTATCGATCATCGGCCTGGCCGTGGGATTCGCGGCGCAGGAGACGCTGGCGAATTTCATTGCCGGGGTCGTAATCTTCTGGGACAAGCCGTTCAAGATCGGCGACTGGGTCCAGATGGACGGCGAGCTCGCGCAGGTGCAGCGCGTGACCTTTCGCTCCACGCGGCTGTTCAACCTCGACAACGACGTCGTCGTGATCCCGAACACGATGATGATCAGCCAGAAGTTCATCAACAAGACGACCAACAACATCACGCGCGCCAGCGTGCCGATCGGCATCGCGTACAAGGAATCGATCGACGAAGCACGGCAGGTGCTGGTGGCAATGTGCAAGGACGACCCGCGCATCGTGAAAAAGCCGGCCCCGATCGTCGAAGTCCGCGCCTGCGCGGCCAGCAGTGTCGACCTCATGCTCCACTTTTGGATCAAGGAAGAGGCGTACGAAGACGCGATGCAGTGGGAATATCTCGAGAAGGCGAAGAAGGCCCTCGATGCGGCCGGGATCGAAATCCCGTTCCCGCACGTGCAATTGCTGCTGGAAGAAACGCCGGCGCTGGAGAAGTTGGCTGGCGGCGGAATGAAGCGAGCCGGGTAGGCGGGAAACGCGACTTCTACTCCAACTCGCCGATCCACGTGTTCCCGCGCGGCGTTCCGTCGCCGTAGTTGCCGATCGTGACGATAATCTTATTCCCGTCCAGCATCGCGAACCCGCTCTGCAAGGGGACAGGGAGCTTGCCGATCTGCGTCCACTTGTTGGTCGCGGGGTCGTAGCTCACCACTTCGTCTGTCGATCCGAATCGCCCGATCTGCCCGCCGGCCATGATGATCCGGCCGTTGCGGACGAAGGTCGACGACTCGGCGTGGCTCTTCGGCGTCGGCAGGTCGGCGAGTTGTTCCCACTTTTTGCTCACCGGATCGTAGCGATGGACGGCGGCGGATTGGCCGACGTGGTTCTCGTGGTCATGCTGACCGCCCATCACGTAGATCTTTCCGTCAACGACGGCCGTCGAGAAGTGACAGCGCGGGTCGGGCATGTCTGGCGCCGATTGCCAGCCGGCG
>JAXDMN010000464.1:0-13065 GCA_034666045.1 Phycisphaerales bacterium
GCGTGCATGCGCAAGCTGCTGACGATGCTGAATGCGATGGTGAAGACCGGGCAGATGTGGAATGCGCAAGTCAAGCAAAGCAGGAGCGTCACATGTCAGATGGCTTGAAAATCAAGACAGCCGCTGACCCCGTTCCGGCTCTCCTTTGCGTCTCTAACCGCTGCAACGCGATCGCGCTACCGAACGATGTCCCGGTTTTTCCTGCCTTTTACGACACTACTTGCGTCCAACAGAAACGCCCGACTGTCTTGTTTGCCGTCGTTGTCCACGTCAATCGTACCCCAACCGACCACCATGCCTGAGGTGTTGACATCCAGTGCCTGATACAGCTGCCATCGCGCGCCGGCTGCCGGGTCGGTCTTGTCCAGCCAGTCTTCCAAGTCCACTATCGTGTCGTCGGCCAGCCACAGCACGGCGTGCTCCCAGCCGTCGTCAAGCTTCGAGGATCCGACGACTATGCCGTCATCGTTGATCTGCCACGCACAACTGTCGCCGCCCGGGCGGGCGCGCGCCAGGCTGCCGAGGTCCTTCATCGGCCCCGCCCCGCTGTGTCGAAAGGCGTGAAAAACGGCGTCGCCCTTGATCTGAGCACGTCCGACGACGACGCCGTGATGGTTGATGGCGTGCGCGGTGCTGGTGCTCCCGCCAAGGGTCCCGAACTCCTCCATCGGCCCTGCCCCCCTGTAGCGAAACGCGCGTTCGCCATTTGGGGTGCTGGAGCTTCCGACCACGACGCCCGCGTCGTTGATGTCGGCGCCAAAGCTCCATTGACCATCGAGCGCTCCCAGGTTCTCCATTCGGCCGCCGCTGTAGCGGAACGCGCGGCAGAGACCCTTCCGCGTAGTGGAATGACCCGCGATCTCGCCGCGGTCGTTGATGCCGCCCGCATAGCTGTAGGAGCCGCCCAAGGTGCCGAGGTCTTTCAGGGGCCCCGCGCCGCTATACACGAACGCGTGACGAAGATCGTCCGCGGTGAGCGCAGTTCCCACCACGTCGCCGCGATTGTTGATGCTCTTCGCCGTGCTCCATCTCCCACCCAGCGTGCCCAGGTCCTTCATCGGCCCCGCCCTGCGGTAGATGAACGCCCGATCCCGGAAGTCGGGGCGCTTGCTGGAATCGCGAGGATCGTGTGGATCGCGCTCCAAAATCGAATCCCCGACGATGACTCCGGCGGCGTTGATACCTTGAGCCGTCGAAGTACCATTGAACGGGCCGAGCGCGCCGAGATCGGTAATCGGCGAGGCAGCGGAAGCGAACGCACAACCCGCGCCGATCAGCAAGGCCGCCGCAACCCACGCATAACGGAAGTTAATGTGCACGAAACCTCCGGCTCCTATACAAGGCGCCAATATATCGCCGTCGCGCCTGGAAGATCAAAGGGAAGGAATCCGGGAGCATCAAAGGGGAGGCGATTCGTTTCTCGCCACAGGAACTGGTTCTACGCGCTCACGCGGGAAATCGAAATGCGTCCCCCTTATTGCGTCCCGGCTTTTTGTGCTGCCCGGAAGGGAGAGGTATGCCCTAGGAGATCAAGTTCGAGATCGCACCCGCCGGCATCGCCATGAACGCTGCGCGGCAAGGTGAGAGTTTGACCGTTCAATCGATCGCATTCTTCTCTGAGGAGGACGGGGACAAGCTGATCGACCAGCTCGAAGGCTGGGGCTCGGACATCCTTGCAAAACTGCCCGGAAACCCGCCAATTCAACCTGCCCAAGTTGAGCACCTGCTCGTGATCATCCGTCGCGACAATACCGCTACGGTTTACCTGAACGAGCTCAACGCGCGGACGCTGATACAGGTCAAGCGCGAGTTTAAGAAGGGCGAGGCTGTCTTCGGCGATGACATTGCGGACGTACATCGCATGGAGTTCGACGGCGTAACGGTCCAAAAGGATTGCGGCGTCATCTTCATCTTTTCGGTGGGCTGGCGGCGCGCCCTCTTTTTCGACTTTTCCCCCCTTTCGCGCAAGGACCCACAGGATCGTGAATACGACCTTGAGGCGCAGTTGGGACAGTTTTACGCGTACCTGATGTTCCAAAAGCGGTTCAAGATCGCGGAGCAGCAGTGGAGGAATCTATTTGATGGACAATGGTTTCCCTTTATCACTCTGAAGGAAGCTACGATTCGCAAGCTGGTTTCGCATGCCGGCAATGGATGGCCTTTGGACGATTTGTCCGATGCGATCGCGCAGGAAGTCAAGGCGGTCCTGCCGACGATGTTGAGCCGTTGGAAGGCCGCGCCAATCTTCGGCGACCACGTTCCCTTCCTGGAGAAGGCGGCCGAGCACTATTCAAAGAACGATTTTCTCTCGACGGCGGCGATTCTCTACCCGCGCATTGAAGGTCTTCTGCGCACGCATCAACAGCGAACCGATCCCAGCGCAGCGTCGTCGCAGAAGGGTCTCTCAGGGAGCGCGACGAAGAAAGCGGAGTCCGAACGCCATCCAAGCAGTCCGCTGCTTCCGGCAAAATTTCGCGAATACCTCGAGGGTGTCTACTTCGCTGCCTTCAATCCCAATGACCCACGGATCAAAGTTTCGCGGAACAGCGTCGGACACGGAGTCGCTTCGGCCGAAGAATACTCGCTCAAGTCAGCGACCATTGGTCTGCTGATCGTCGATCAACTCTGCTACTGTTTTTCCGAACCGTCACAAAGTACCACCGTCAGCTCTAGCGAATGACGGCCTAGGATTGACGGTGATGGACGCCGCAACACAAAAACGATGGCTGGAGACGGAGATTCCGTACCGGATTCGAGCGGTCTTGGCGCAGATGCCCTACCTGTGGGCGCTCACCCCAAACGAGGCCGATCCGCTGCGCGAGGACTATTACACCATACGCGGGCGCTGCCTGGGCGATGCTGCGTGGGAAGGGCGGCTAGTTGCGATGCGCTGGCTGATCGAGTTTATCGGCATCAAGAGGAATTTGGCGGACACCCAGGCGGTGCCGGCGACCCCCGATCTGAGGCGCTTCCCGTTTGAAAAACGCGTCACCGACTTCGGGTCGCAATTTCACCTTTTCAATAGCCAGGGAACGAAAGCGGCGCAAGCGGAATTCTTGAGCAAGATCTGGAAGGGATGCAGCCAGAGCTCCATGCACGTTACCGAAGGCAGCAACCATTGGCCCGTTGAACCGCCGGATTTGGAGAGCGCGCTCCGCATCGTTCTCGACTATCTGGACGCGACGATCTATTCGAGTACCGGACACAACGCTTTGCATTACGCGCTTAAGGCGGCTCCAAAGAAATAGGCGCTGCATCGCCAACCGACGAAGAGAGGGGTCACTTCTGATCTTTGGCTGCCGGCGCGCTCGCGCGGTCTCACCGCGTGCCCGCGCCGTGTCACCGCGTGCCCGATTGGTGTCGCCGACTGCCCGCGCGGTCTCACCGTGTGCCCGCGCGGTCTCACCGTGTGCCCGCGCGGTGTCACCGATCGCCCGCGCGGTGTCACCGATTGCCCGCGCGGTGATGCCGATTGCTCGGTTATTCGGACCTGCTCCGCGCGCACTCGGCGGAGCTTTGCAGTTTTACGCGGGAAATCGTCGATTTTCCCGGACCGCCGCGCGCGCCGCGCCGTTGCGATCGGCGTCGCTGGAATCATCCGCACATTTTTACATTCGGCCCTCAAGCGAGGCCGCGCCTTCGCCGATGCATCTGGCGTGTGACAAGAAACGGGCAACGCGAGTATGTCCGATCGCGTGATCGGCGCGGGTTGCCTTGGAGGCACTTGCTCACGGCAGGTGTGCTCACCGCAGGTGGTCGCACAACATTGGGAGTTGGTGTCATGAGCCTCTATCCGAACACGAAGACCGGCAAGATCGGGTATTTCAACAGCAAGATTGCCCCGTGGACCAGTTCGGCCACATCGATTGGGACGACTTCGTCAGCCGTTACGGCGCTGAACGCCCTCGTCACCGCAGCACAGGGGAAACTGGACGATCAGATCGCGGCGGAGCAGGCATTCAAGGCCGCGGTGGCGGCGGCGGATGCGGCCGTGGCGGCGATGGTCGTTGCCGGACAGAACATCATCAAGGACGTCCGCGCGTTCGCTGCGAACAGCGCGACCCCCGCCGCGGTGTATGAGCTGGCGGAGATTCCGACGCCGGCGACGCCGACGCCGGTGTCGACGCTGGGCACGCCGAGCGATTTCGTCGTCGAGCTGCAATCCGACGGGTCGGTCACGGTGAAGTGGAAGTGCTCGAACCCGCGCGCCAGCGGCACGATCTATCAGGTCTGGCGTCGGCTCCAGAGCGAGACGGAGTTTGAGTACCTCGGCGGCACCGGCGAGAAGAAGTTCACCGACCCGACGGTGCCGGCGGGTTCGGCGACGACGCTGTACAAGATCCAGGCGGTGCGCTCGACGGCGAAGGGGCCGTGGGGACTTTGCACGGTGCTGTTCGGCATCGGCGCGGGCGGCGCGATGACCGCGTCGGTCGTGCAAGGGCCGACGGCGCCGAAGATGGCGGCGTGAAGATTCGTTAGTGGTTAGTTGTTAGTGGTTCGTTGTCAAAAACTCCGAGCCACTAACGACTAACGACTAACAACTAACACCTAGCACCTAGCACCTAGCACCATGCCGAACCCACCTCCTTTCACTCCGCTCAAGCCGCGCGTGCATCGCAAGCGGCGCGCGGCAGTGGCCGCGGGGCCGCCGCCTCCCCTGGCGCTGACGCTCATCAGCGCGGACTATGCCGATGTCGACACCACGCTCACGCTGGTCTTCGATCGCGCCATCGACATCGGCGGGCTGGATGGGAACGAGATAAAAGTGGACGATCAGCCGCTGGGCGTTCGGTTTCTGGCGACCGGGGCGGCGATGTTGCTTGCGCCGACGACGGTGCGGATCGAGTTGGTCGAGGACGGCGGAATCCCGGACGGCGACGACGTTTTCGTCAACGCGTCGGCGGCCAGCGGGATTATCGCCGTCGCTCCCCCGGTCGGCGGAACGTGGGGCGGCGCGACGGACCTCTCCTTGCCGTTTCCGTGAACGAGCGAACGAGCGAACGAGCGAAAATTCAAAACTCAAGTTCCAAGTTCCAAATAAATTTCAAACTGCAAACTGCAAGCTTCAAATTTGAGCCCCTGCCCGCGCCCGCGTGGGTGGCGGCTTGAACAGCCACGCATCCAGCGACCAGCGCCCCGCCCCGGTGATCAGCAGGAAGACCAGCCCCAGCCACATCGAAAAATCGGTCCGGGCTTCGTGCAGCATGCTCCACAGTCCGTACTGCGCGAGCTTGGGCAGGGAGAACGGGCCGTAGGCGTGGCCGAGCAGGATGGGGATTTTTGTCGAGAGGATGGCGATGCTGATGTCGATCAGCAGCGCGATCGCGGCGAGGCGCGTGAGCAGGCCGAGCAGGAGCAGGACGCCGCAGACGATCTCGACGCCGCCGACGAACGGGCCCATCACGTGCGGCGCGGGGATGCCGATCTTCTCGAAGCGGCCGGCCCCCTGCGCGTCGGCGTACAAAAATTTGCCGATCCCTTCGGAGAGAAAAACCCAGCCGACCAGGATGCGGATGAGGATGACCGCCGGCGACGCGGAGGTGGCGTTGATGCGGCGAAACGTGTTCATGCGGTTCGCGCCGGCGCGTTTCAGCGCCGCGGCCTTTCAGCGCCGCCACGCGGGCTCGGAGCCCTGCTCGAAATGGTCGTAGGCGGTGATGAGTCCTTTGAGGACCTCGGCCGTCGTCTCGAACAGGGCCTGGGCTTTGGGGTCATCGATCTTCGTCACGTCCGCGCGGCAGTGCTCGGCGGCCTCGTCGAGCAGGCCCTTGATGTTCTGCGTGTGGTGGCGCGGATCGCTCTGCGGATATTTTTTGTTGTTGTTGGTCGTTGCCATCGTTGAAGCTCCGTCCGTGGTTGGGTGATGCACTCACGCCGCGTTGTTGGCGCCGACGCCGCCGGTGACGTCGTAGGTGGCGCCTGAGACCATCCGCGCGCCGTCGGAGGCGAGGAAGACCACGACCGGGGCGAGGTCCTCGGGCTTGAGCCAGGGGACGCCGAGCGGGGTGGCGTTGATCATCACTTTTCGCGCGGCTTCCTCGTCCGCCGCCAGCGTGCCGGTCGGCTGCCTCCCGGCGGCCTGGAGGACCTGGGCGTAGCGCTCTTCGTGGCGCGTCAGCGGCGTGTCGATCAGGCCGGGGACCAGCGCGTTTACCGTGATGCCGTGCGGCGCGAGCTCCAGCGCGGCGGACTTCATCAGGCCGATGATGCCCCACTTGCTGGCGGAGTAGGCGGAGCCGTTGAGCGTGCCGTGCTGGCCCTGCGTGGAGGTGGTCACGATGATGCGCCCGCCGCTCCCCCCGCCGCCGCTCCCCCCGCCGCCGACCCGGCGCTTCACGATGGAGGGGGCGAAGGCGCGGATGGCGTTGGCGGTGCCGGTGAGGTTGTTGTCGATCGTCAGGTTCCAGTCCGCGTCGTCCATCTCCAAGAGAGGTTTAAAAGACTGGATGCCGGCGTTGGCGAAGAGGATGTCGATGCCGCCAAGGTCTTGCTCCGCGCGCGCAGCGGCGGCTCGTAAGGCGGGCAGGTCGCGCTGATCGGCGATGATGCTCAGCCAGCGCCGGCCGGTTTCCTGGACGAGGCGGCCGGTCTCGTTCAGGTCCTCCGGACGCGCCGGCTCGACGCCGGAGCGCGGGTCGACCTCTGCACAGATGTCGATGCCGACGACGTCCGCGCCCGCCTGAGCGAACGCGACGGCCGTGGCGCGGCCGATGCCGCGGGCCGCGCCGGTGACGACGGCAACTTTGCCGTGCAGCGGACCGTCGGGCGATCCCGCCCTCGCCACGGCAGGGACCGCGCCCGATGCTGCAGTTGCGGTCGCGGCGACAACGCTCGCGGCCAGGAAGGTGCGCCGGGTCAGTGGGTCTGGCTTTGAGTCTGGCATGGTCTTCTCCATTTACGATCAGGCTAAAGCTGGCGCATGAACGCGACCAGCGCGCTCTTCTCGCCCGCATCGAGCTTGGTTTCGAGGATCAGGTTGAAGAACTCGACGGTGTCTTCCAGGGTGAGCAGGCGGCCGTCATGAAAATACGGGGGAGACTCCTTGATGCCGCGCAGGGTGAAGGTTTTGATCGGGCCTTGCGACGTCGCGACCAGGCCGTTGATCGTCTGCGTCTTGTAGAAGCGCTCGACTTTCAGGTTGTGCATCAGGTTGTCGGTGTAGTACGGGGCGGTGTGGCAGGTGGAGCATTGGGCCTTGCCGAAGAAGAGGTTCTGGCCCTTCATTTCCGGGGAGTCGGCGGGGAATTTTTTGGGGTCGAGCTTTCCATCCAGGCCGAGTCCGGGCGCGGGCGGGAAGTCGAGCAGTTCCTGAAGTTCCGCCATGAAGTGGACCTGGCTGCCGCGCTCGAGCGGGTTGATCCCTTTGGCCGATGCGGAAACCTGGTCGCCATCGAAATAGGCGGCGCGCTGTTCGAACTCGGTAAAATCTTCGACGGTTTTTAGCGCGCGCTGTGAGCCGAACAGGCGCTGGATGTTCACGCCGCGCAGGCTGGTCGTGTCGATGCGGCGGCGGTGGCTCTGCGGGCGGATGTCGCCGACGAGATGCGTCGCGGCGGAGGTGTGGCCGTTGACGTGGCAATCGAAGCACGAGACGCCCTGCATGCCCAGGGCGTTCTCCGTCTTGCGGTCGGCGGTGGCGTTGAACTGCTGCTGCGGGAACTGCGTGACGAGCAGGCGCAGGCCCTCGAGATCCTTGGAGTTGAGGATGCCGCCGAAGATCGCCTGAAAATTGTCGATGGTGATAACCTTGCCCTGCGAGACGTCGCCCAGGTCCGAGCGGCTGGTTAGAAACATCGCGGGCGGGAACTCGGGAAGAAAAACTTCGGGCAGATCGAAGTCGACGTCGAAGCGCTGCAAGCGCGGGATCTGCTTGATCTCCATCTGCGGGAAAACCATGCCGCCCGTTTCCTGCTTGGGATGCGGCAGCGGAAGAAATCCCTTGGGGAACATTTTCTTGTCGCGCAGCTCGTCGCTCGACATCGCGGCGAGTTTCTCAAAAGTCATTCCCTGCGGCAGCCGCGCGGTCGGCCCGACCTGGATCGGTTTGCCGCGCGTCATCTTGAGATTCGCGTCGGGGTGAGGGGTGAGGTCGTAGCGCTCTTCGAGAAGTTTTTGCTGGCGGGCCATGACGGCTTCTTTGTCCGCCTTGTCCTTGGCGACCACGTCCTGGAATTTCTCCTTGCCCAGGAGGACGGGGGCGACCTGGTCATAGCTCGACGTGGTCGGCGCGGGGGGCGCGGGAGGCGTGTTGCCGTCCGGCTGTGCCTGCGAGCGCGTCACTGTCGGGGCGACGAGGAAAATCGCTACCGCGATAACAGCGAACCAAAGCGACCAGCGCCGCAGGTGCGTTCTGCGATCGGTTTGCATGGAGTGCTCCTCAAATGGGCGCCTTGTTTCCGCAGCAGACGCCGGCTGCTGAGCAACAGATGGGCCAATTCGCGAAACGGCGCCATGGCGAAGCGTTTACGCCGGCGCGTTGGCCATCAGGACGGGTTGGAAATCTCGCCGATGGTACAGAATTCAAGCCGCACTCACATCGGGGAAACGATTCCAGCAGGTCCCGCCGCAGCGGGTACCGGGTTTGCATTGGGGCAGGGTGAAAGGACGAAAATGATTCACCCATTCGCGTATGTTCTTGAAGTTTTGGAAGGCCGTCGTCTGCTCTCCGCGGCGTCGGTTGCTCACGCGGCCCATTTGGCTCACGTCGCTCATGTGGCTCATGTGGCTCACGTTGCGCACGTCGCTCATGTGGCCCACGTCGCGCACGTCGAACACGTCGCTCACCTGGCTCATGTTGCTCACGTCGAACATGTTGCTCATGTGGCGCACGTGCAGAAGGTGCAGACAGCACAGGCTCAGGCGCGGCTGAAGGCCGCGATTGGGGCGAGCGTGACGGATTCGTTTCTGGGCAGCGAGCAGCTCGCCGATGGCGCTCAATTCAACAACCTGCCGCCGACGACAACCGGCGCCGGTTCGCTGCTGACCGACATCGGCTCGTCCAATCCCGCCGACATCCTGGGAAGCACCGGCAGCGGCAGCATGTCGGTCGTTCCGAATCTGTTCGGCACCACACCGATCCTGGGCTGATCTCAATTACTGGAAAAGAATTCGTCCGGGCGGACCAGAAGTCCGCCCGGCTGCATTCACTCCGTCCGTTGATGCTGCCGCCGTTCATCACATCACCGCATGTTTTCAAATTGGCGCGTGCATTGCTTTGTCCGGGGCGCGTTGCCCATCCGGCGCCACGCTGCGAGGCGATCATGAACTGGAACCCGAACCCAAATTTGCTGCAGGCGGAGCTGATCACGCGATTCGCCAGCCGGCGGCAGATGCACGTTGACGAAGCGGCGCGCGTCTGGATCGGGAAGCGCGCGGCCAAGTTTCGGCGGTGGTTCCAGAGGCACGGTTAAACGTCCATGCACACGCAATGGCTCGAACATTCGCGCCTTCCGCGGCTGCTGGCCGACGCCGCCGCAGTGCCGGTGCTCAGTCCGGTTTCCCCGGAGGCCCACGCAATCCGCCACGTTTTGATCGTCGTCTTTTTCATTTGCGTGACGATTTTCGTCATCGTCGTCCTGTTGATCGTCGTCTCGCTGCTCCGTTTTCGCGCCCGCGACGGCGACAACGCAATCCCGCGGCAATCCTTCGGCAGTCATCGCGCGGAAATCGGCTGGACGATCCCGCCCATGGTCATTGTGCTGTTCCTCGGGCTGGTCGCCGCACGGTTGATCGTCTCGGAGCACGCAGCGCCGCCTGACGAATCGGCCGACGCGAACAGCGCGGACATCACAGTGATCGGCCATCAATGGTGGTGGGAAATCCGCTACGCCGGCTCGACGGCGGTGACCGCCAACGAGATTCACATCCCGGTCGGGCGAAAGCTTCGCGTGAAAGTCGACTCGGCGGACGTGATCCACTCGTTCTGGGTCCCGCAACTAGGGCCGAAGAAGGACATGATCCGCGGGCACCCCAATTTTCTATGGCTCCAGGCGGATCGCGCCGGCGTATACGACGGAGCGTGTTCGGAGTTCTGCGGCGCTCAGCATGCGTGGATGCGCTTCGTCGTGGTCGCGGAGGACGAGCAGCAGTACCAGACGTGGCTGACCCATCAAGCGCGGCCCGCGCCCACGCCAACCAGCGCAGCGGCGATCGCAGGACGAGATATTTTCTTCGCCCAGACGTGCGCGAACTGTCACGCGATCGGCGGGACAAACGCAATCGCCAATGCGGCGCCGGATCTCACCCACTTCGCAACGCGCCGTGATCTGGCCGCCGGCGTCGTCCCCAACACGCGAGACAACCTCACCCGCTGGTTGCGCAAGCCGGATCAGATCAAGCCCGGCTGCAAAATGCCGAACTTCAACTTCAATGACGCGCAGCTCGATCAGTTGGTCGCCTACCTGGAGACGCTGCAATGAGCACCAGCGCCATGGATGATCTGTCGGTCATCGCGACCGACGAACCGATGCCGCGCGAGTCGCCGTCGTCATCGTCGCTGCTCGACTGGTTCAGCTCCGTCGATCACAAGCGCATCGGCATCCTCTACATCTGCACGGCGCTCGTTTTCCTGCTCATCGGCGGCGTCGAGGCGCTCGTGATGCGCCTCCAGCTCGTGAAGCCGAACAACACGCTGGTCTCGCCCGACTTTTTTAACCAGCTCTTCACGATGCACGGCACGACGATGATCTTCCTCGTCGGCGTGCCGATCCTCGTTGGCTTCGCGAACTACCTCGTCCCGCTGATGATCGGCGCCCGCGACGTCGCGTTCCCCCGCCTGAACGCGTTCGGATTCTGGCTCGTCCCGCTGGGCGGAATTCTTCTGCACTACAGCTTTCTCACCGGCTCCGCACCGAACGCCGGATGGTTCAGCTACGCGCCGCTCAGCGAGAAGGCGTACTCGTCGCTCCAAGGCGTCGATTACTGGCTGCTCGCGCTGCTGGTGCTGGGCATCGGATCGGTCAGCTCGGCAATCAACCTGATCGTGACGATCGTGACCTGCCGCGCGCCCGGTATGAGCATCCAGCGCGTGCCGCTGTTCACGTGGATGATGCTGATCACCTCGTTCCTGATCGTCCTGGCGATTCCCGCGCTCAACAGCGCACTCGTGCTGCTGCTGATCGACCGAACATTCGGCGCGGCGTTCTTCGAGCCGTCGCGCGGCGGAAACAGCGTGCTCTGGCAGCATTACTTCTGGATCTTCGGGCATCCGGAAGTTTACATCCTCGCCCTGCCGGCGTTCGGGATGATCTCGGAAGTCATTCCCGTCTTTTCGCGCCGCCCGATCTTCGGATACGAGTTCGTCGCGGCGTCGACGGTGGCGATCGGCATCCTCAGCATGGGCGTCTGGGCGCACCACATGTTCGCAGTGGGCCTCGGCACGACGTTCGACATCTTCTTCGCGGCGAGCTCGCTGCTGATCGCGATCCCGACGGGCGTCAAGGTGCTCAATTGGACGGCAACGCTGTGGGGCGGCTCGATTCGCCTCACCGTCGCGATGTGCTTCGCGATCGCGTTCCTCATCCAGTTCGTCATCGGCGGCCTGACCGGCGTGATGTTCGCGGTCGCGCCGATCGACTACCAGTTGACCGACACCTACTTCGTCGTCGCGCACTTTCATTACGTGCTGTTCGGGGGGACGATCTTCGCCCTCTTCGCCGGCGGATTTTATTGGTTCCCGAAAATGACCGGCCGACTGCTCGACGAGCGGCTCGGCCGGGTCACGTTCTGGCTGATGGTGCTCGGGTTCAATCTGACGTTCTTCGTCCAGCATTTTCTCGGGCTGATGGGGATGCCGCGGCGGACGTATACGTACGGCAACCACCCGGGATGGTACGCGTTCAACGCAATCTCGACGGTCGGCGCGTTTTTGATGGGACTGGGCGTGCTCGTGTTCCTCTGGAACATCGCGCGCACACTGCGCAGCGGAAAAGTCGCCGGCGATAATCCGTGGGACGCGTTCACGCTGGAATGGGCGACGTCTTCGCCGCCGCCGGAGGAGAATTTCGCGCGAGTCCCTGAGATTCGCAGCCGCCGCCCGGTCTGGGACATGAACCACCCGGATCTCGCCGACTTCAAGACCAGCAGCACGCCGGAAGACCGACGCGTGCAGCGCAGCCCCGCCAAGCTCGCCGCCGCGTGCTTCGTGGTCTCAGAGGCGATGTTCTTTCTCCTCTTGATCACCGCCTACATCGTCTTCAATCGCAGATCCGCCCCGTCGCACGTTCTCGAGGTCGGGCGCGCGGGTTTCTTCACCGCCCTGCTGGTGGCGAGCAGCGTCACGCTTTGGTTCTCCGAACGCGCACTGCGCAATTCGAACCGTCGCGCGTTCCTGAAGTGGATGACGATCACGCTCGCGCTCGGCGGCGTTTTTCTCGTCAACCAGGCGCTCGAATACGCCGGCGTGCTGCATCGCGGCGTGACGATCAGCAGCAATCTATTCGGCTCGACGTTCTTCACGCTGACCGGCTTCCATGGGCTGCACGTGCTCGCGGGATTGATCATGCTCGCGATCCTCTTCGCCCTCGGCTGGCGCGGATACCTGAAGACCGAACGGTCCGACGTGCTCGCGGCCGTTGGCTACTACTGGCATTTCGTCGACGTCGTCTGGGTGGTGGTGTTCAGCGTCGTTTACCTGCGCGTGCTGACATGATGACAACGTCTCGCATCCTGATCGAGCTTTGGGACTGGCGATCGCCGACGTGGTGGATTGCGCTGGCGGCGAGCATCACGTACTTCGTGATCGCGCGACGGCGCAAAGCGTCCGTCGTGCAGTTCGCTTTGTTCATTGCGGCGGTCGTGACGTTAATCGTCGCGCTGGCGTCGCCGCTGGCGGTGCTGGCCGCGAGGTTTCTCTTCAGCGCGCACATGGTGCAGCACCTCCTGCTGCTTCTGATCGTGCCCCTGTGCGCCATGCTTGCGTGGCCGAGAAGCGATCACGCGGCGATCACGCCCCCACCACCACCGCCGCCGGCAGTGCTCTGGATTGGATGGGCTGCCGGCGTTTCGGCGATGTGGTTCTGGCACATCCCGGCGCTGTGCACGGCGGCGATGCGCAGCGAACTCGTG
>JAXDMN010000465.1:0-7881 GCA_034666045.1 Phycisphaerales bacterium
TCCAAAATTCAAAAAGGCAATGACCGAAATGGTGCTTTCCGTTTCGGTCATTGCTGTTTGTTTCGGATTGTCCGGCTGCGCCGGCTCAAACAGAGCGTGCTTCGGGCTTCGGATTTCCCGCGCCAGCGGGCGTTAGTTCACCCCGACCATCATCGAATCGCGCAACTTCCCGAGCGCTTCATGCTCGATCTGACGGACGCGCTCGCGGGTCAGGCCGATGCGCTCGCCGATTTCCTTGAGGGTCATCGGGTCTTCGCCGTCGAGGCCGTAGCGGAGTTTGAGGATGCGGGCTTCGCGCTCGTCGATCTGCTCGAGGAGCTCGCCGAGCTGACGCAACTCGTCGCGGTCGCGAATCATCTCGGCGGGGCCGGGGTTGTGCGTGTCGGCGACCAGCTCGTTGATGGTCATTTCGCTGTCGCCGCTGCCGCCGAACTGGGTCGGCGAGTGATATGCCTTGACCGCCTTGCGGATGATCTTCACTTTCTTCGGCGACATCTTCAGGTGGGCCGAGAGCTCATCGACGTTCGGCAGCCGGCCGAGCACATCTTCGAGCTCGCGCATCGCCTGCTTGAGCTTCGCCATCATCTCGACCATGTAGGCCGGGATGTGGATCGGCTGCACGCCGTTGATCAGCGCGCGCTTGATCGCCTGCTTGATCCACCACGAGGCGTAGGTGGAGAATCGGCAGCCGTTTTCCGGATCGAAACCTTCGACCGCTTTCAGCAGCCCGATGTTTCCTTCTTCGATGAGATCGGGCAGCGAGAGTCCGCGGCCGACGTAGTGCTTGGCGATGTTGACGACGAGACGGAGGTTGGAGCGCACCATTCGTTCGCGCGCAGCCGGATCGTTGTCGCGAATGATGCGACGCCCGAGCTCTTTCTCCTGGTCAGCAGTGAGAAGCGGCGACTCGTTAATCTGCTTGAGGTACAGCTGCAGACCGGATTGAACGGCGACTGTTGCCATAGGCGCTGTGGATCGCACGAAGTGGGCCGTAGGGCAGCGCGGGAACACACGCCCTCAACGTAACCCTGGTTATTCGCTCCCGACCGTGCCCGGGTTCGGTAAAAACACCGCGGGCAGATATGTCCAGTATCGGCTTGCCAGAGCCGCGACTTATTCAGGCCAAATGATGCAGAAAATGAATCCCATGCACGGTTTGCCCTCCGGCAGTGGGATTGGCGGCATTGTGGCCAGTGATGTCTGAACCGTCAAGCAAATTAGCCGTCCTCGACATCCAAGACATATACGTCCGCAAGGGTTCGAAAGGTCGATAAAAAATGGCCGCCCATTTCCATGGGCGGCCATTCAATTGCCGGAACGTAAAGACAGGATAAACGTAACGTCTGGATCAGGTGTCGTCACCAATTTTGAGGTCGCCCAGACCGGCCGACTGCTCGCCACCTTCCAGGCCGCCGCGCAGGCCGCGCTTCTGCTGGCGCTCCTTGCGTTCTTCCTCGCGGGCGACTTCTTCCTGTGCCCAGGCGGCGCGCTTGAGCGACAGCCCGATCTTCCGCTCTTCGCTGTCGACGCGGAGGATCTTCACATCGACCTCCTGGCCGACCTTGAGCACATCCTCGGGTTTCTCGACCTTCTGATCCGAGATCTCGCTGATGTGCAGCAGACCTTCCAGACCGGCCGCCAGCTCGACGAACACGCCGAAGTTGGCGATCTTGGTTACATGACCCTTGACGACCTGCCCGGCGCGGTACGCCGACGGGATCGCATTGATCCACGGGTCTTCGGTCATCTGCTTCAGGCCGAGCGCGATGCGCTGCTTTTCCTGGTCGACGTTGAGCACGACCGCCTGCACTTCTTCGCCCTTTTTCAGGACTTCTGAAGGATGGCCGATCTTCTTCGTCCAGGACAGATCGCTGACGTGCAGCAGTCCGTCGATGCCTTCTTCGATCTCGACGAAAGCGCCGTAGTTCGCGATGTTGCGCACCTTACCCTGCACCACGGAACCGGGCGGATACTTCTCGGCCACATGTTCCCACGGGTTCTCCTCGACCTGCTTCATGCCGAGTGAGATTTCCTGCTTGTCCTTGTTGATCTCGAGGACCTTCACCTGGACCTTCTGGCCCTGCGTGACGACTTCGCTCGGATGATTAATCCTTTTAGTCCAGCTCATCTCGCTAATGTGAACCAGGCCTTCGACGCCTTCCTCAAGCTTGCAGAACGCGCCGTACGACATGATGTTGACCACCTCCGCCTCGTGCACGGAGCCGACGGCGTACTTGGTCTCGATGTTCTCCCACGGGCTCGCGTCCTTCTGCTTCAGGCCCAGCGCGATCTTCTCCTTGTCCTTGTCGATCGACAGGACCTTGACCTCGATCTCCTGGTCGATCTTGAGGACCTCGCTCGGATGGTTGATCCGGCCCCAGGACATGTCGGTGATGTGCAGCAGACCGTCGATGCCGCCGAGGTCGATGAACGCGCCGAAGTCGGCGATGTTCTTGACGGTGCCCTTGCGGACCTCGCCGACCTGAAGGCTCTCGAACGTCTTCTTCTTCAGCTCTTCGCGCTGCACTTCGATCATCTTGCGGCGCGAGATGACGATGTTGCGGCGTTCTTCGTCGATCTTGAGGATCATCGCGTCGATGTTGCGACCGATCCAATCGCTGATTTCGCCCGGGCGGCGGATGTCGACCTGCGACGCGGGGAGGAAGACCGGCACGCCGATGTCGACGAGCAGGCCGCCCTTGATCTTCTTCGTGACCTTGCCGCTGACGGGGTCGCCTTCCTTCTTGGATTTCATGATGGCTTCCCAGTTGATGATGCGATCAGCTTTGCGCTTGCTGATCTTCACCAGACCGGTGTCGCCTTCGACGTCTTCGAGCAGGACCTGGACTTGATCCCCGACCTTGACGCTGTCCGGATCGTCAAACTCGCTGCGCTCGAGGATCCCTTCGCTCTTCAGGCCCAGCTCGACGATGAAATCATCGCCGGCGTTGCCGGAAACTTTTCCCTTGATGATCGCACCGGGCGAAAAATCCTTGACCTCTTCGCCGGTGATCAGCTTGGCCTGATCGTTGGCGGCTTCGGCGCCGAGCGCGTCGAGGACCGCGGTATCGACCTCGGCGTCCATGTTCCCGAGGCTGTTGATGAGATTGAAATCGACCATACGTGTTGCGGCGACGCGCGTCTCTTTCAAGCTTCGCGCCGCCTAACCTTTCTAGAAGCGTGGCCCGTAAATGTGAATCCGCGGGCGACCACGCATCGCCGCAAGCGGTCCATACCAATGTCTCCGCGCCGGACCACCCGGCGACGAGAGGGGAATGGGAAATTATAGGGGATTCGTCACCAGTAGCAATCGAGCGCGAGCATCGTCGCGCATACAATGCCTTGATGCCCGCAACCCGGGAAAAGGTCGTCGTCGCCATGAGCGGCGGAGTCGATAGCTCCGTCGCCGCCGCGCTATTGCTGCGCCAGGGGTACGACGTCGTCGGGTGCTTCATGCGACTTGGGTCACCAAAGGGGGTGGAGGGGGACGCGCAGGGTGGGGATTCGTGTGAAACCACGCCGGCTGCGAAGCACAAGCAAGGCTGCTGCTCCGTCCTCGACGCCGCCGACGCGCGGCGGGTGGCGGGCATCCTCGACGTGCCGTTTTACGTCCTCAACTTCGAGGACGATTTCGGGCGCGTGATCGATTATTTCGTCGCCGAGTACAACCGCGGGCGGACGCCGAATCCGTGCGTGCGCTGCAATGACTGGCTCAAGTTCGGCAAGCTCGCCAAGTACGCCGAGGCGGTGGGAGCGCGCTACGTCGCCAGCGGGCACTACGCGCGCGTCGGCGTCGATCCTGTCACGAATGAAAAGGCGCTCCTCCGCGGACTCGATCATCGCAAGGACCAGAGCTACGTCCTCTTCGGCATGTCGCGCGAGAATCTCGAGCACACCATGCTGCCGATCGGCGAGTTTGAGAAGCACGATGTGCGGGCGCTGGCGGAGGAGATGAAGCTGCCGGTCTTCAACAAGCCGGACAGCCAGGAGATTTGCTTCGTGCCGAACCAGGATTACGCCGGCCTCGTTCGGCGTCGTTCGCCGGAAACATTTCGCCCGGGCGAAGTCGTCACGCCGGACGGAAAAATCGTCGCGCAGCACGAGGGGCACCAGCATTTCACGATCGGCCAACGAAAGGGCGTCGGCGTCGCGCTCGGCTACCCGATCTACGTGGTCGATATCGATGCGGCGACGAATCGCGTGACGATCGGGGACAAGGAGATGCTCGCGCGCGACGGCTTGGTCGCACGGCAAGTGAATTTCCTATCTCGCCGTCCGCGCGAAGCCGGCACGATGAAGTGCCTGGCGAAAATCCGCTACAACCACACGCCCCAGCCGGCGACGGTGACGGTGACGGGGGATGACGAATTCGAGCTAAAGTTCGACGAGCCGCAGACCGCCGTCACGCCCGGACAGGCGGCCGTCCTCTACGACGGCGACATCGTCCTCGGCGGCGGGTGGATCGAACGCGCGACTTAGGATTATCCAAAGCACACTCCCTCTCCCCGGTACGCCGGGGAGAGGGCAGGGGAGAGGGGCGAGCGGCGCCTCACGTATCGCCCCGTTCGATTTGTCGATAGCGCGGTGCGGCGAATCAAACGGTGTTCGATGCCACGCGCGCCTCGCCCCTCTCCCCAACCCTCTCCCCGGTGTACCGGGGCGAGGGAGGTAAGAGTGATAGCCTCGCGTCTGTCCGCCTAGTACCTTGTCCCTCGTGCTCCGTCGCAACGTTCTCATCCTCCATACCGGCGCGCTCGGCGATTTCGTTCTCGCGTGGCCGTTGATTCTGGCGCTGGGACGAATTCACGCGCAGAGCCGGATCATCGTCGTGACGCACGCGTCGAAAGGCGCGCTGGCGGAGGCGGCGTTGCGCGTCGAGTCCGCTGACATCGAGCAAGGATGGCACGGACTCTTCGGCGGCGGTGCGCCGCTCGCCGAGCGACCCGGAAAAATGGTCGAAGGCGCGCACGCGATCTACAACTTCATCACGCCGGACGATTCCGCCCTCAAGGCGCTCGCGCCGGAGGCGCAGATCGTCACGCTGCAATCGACGCCGCCGGCGGATTATGCGAAGCAGGCGAGCCAGTATCTGCTCGATCAGCTCACGAAAATGCCGCCCGTGAAGTCGGCCGTCGAGCAGATGCTCAAATCGGTGAACCTCCGCGGCATCGGCACCGGGCGATCGCATGACGGCGACGTCGTCGTGCATCCCGGCAGCGGCTCCCGTGAAAAATGCTGGCCGATCGAACGCTTCGTGAAAGTGATCGAGCGCCTGCGCCGGAATCGGAAGGAAGTCCGCGTGCTGCTCGGCGAAGTGGAGCTGGAACGCTTCGCCGCAGCGGATATCAAGTCGCTGGAAACGGCGGCGACGACCGTGCGCAGGCCGGCAACGTATCTCGAACTGTTCAACGAGCTGCGGACGGCGTCGCTGCTGGTCGGAAACGACAGCGGGCCGGGGCACCTCGCGGGTATCATGGGCGTGCCGACGATTGCGTTGTTCGGCCCGACCGATCCGGCGGTGTGGCGGCCGATGGGGCCGCGCGTGAAGACGCTGCACAATCCGGCGATCGAGAAGATCGCCGTGAACGACGTTCTCGCGGCGGCGAAGGAACTTGCGGGGGCGTGAGGCGTCAAACGGGACGTTGAAACGTGTGTCATCCTGAGGTACTCCGAAGGATCTGGCACAGAACGACGATCGACGCAGATCCTTCGGGGTACCTCAGGATGACAAAGGGTCGCCTACCAATCCTCCTTTTGCTGGTGGCGCCGCTGGTCTGCGCGGCGAATCGTCCGACGTCGCGTCCCGTCGATCCGCTCACGCAGAAAGCGCGCGACGCAGTGAAAAGCCGCTCGCTGCCGTCGTTTGGCGGCGAGGCCGAAAAGCAGATTCGCGCGGAGCTCGAGAAGGGCAAGGAACTCAACGCCACCGAGGTCCTTCGCCTCGTGACCTGGCGCGAGTTCGCCCGCTACTTCGCGCGCGTGAACAACACCACCGCCGGCCACCAGGACACGCTCGTCTGGCTCGCGGGGCAGCCTGACATTCTCAATGCCGTGATGATGGCCGTCACGACCTCCGATCCGCCGGAGCGCGTGCTCGAGGTGCTGCGCGCGCTGCGGGCGGATCATCGCGAGCGGATCGAGGAATTTCCCGAGTTGGCGGCGGCGGTGTGCGTGGTGTGGGATGCGCACGAACGCTTCGGCGGAAATCCGATGGGCGAGGAGGAAGTGAAGATCGATCCATCGGAGCCATCGCGCGTGTTCGGGCATTTCGCGCGCGGCGCGGACCGGCTGGCGATCGACCCGCGGCGGCTGCCGCTCGATCTGCTCGTTTACGTCGTCGACATCCACCTCACGCAGCAGGAGATCGACTGGGCGAGCCGTGAGGGTGGCAGGCCCAACGTCGCCGGCGCGTTTTTCAGCGTGGCGTTTCGTGAGGGCGTCTACTTCGAGCGGCGGGGCGCGGTCGCGCCCGCGGCGCTGACCGGGGCGGTCGTCGTCGAGGACATGAACAAGAATTCCTACCTGCTGCCGAACATTTTACGCCGCGGCGGCAGCGTGAACGACGCGGCGTACTTCGCGGCGGAAGTCGCCAAGGCGAACGGCATCCCGGCGGCGGTGTGCGGCAGCACGATCGAAGGTCCGGTCGCGGCGTGGACCGGTTTTCTTCAATTCGGCGGCCGCGCGACATGGGACGCAACCAGCGCGCGGCACGCGCAGCACGTGCCGTGGGTCGGCTTCGCGCAGGATCCGCAGACCTACGAATGGCGCAGCGAGGCGGAGTTGACCGTGCTGGCCGGCGTGCTCGCGACGCCGCCGCGCGACAGGCTCACGTCGATCGCGCTCTTCAAGGCCTCCGAATTGCTCCCGCCGCCGCAGCGCGCGGAGATGCTCCGCAAAGCAATCACGATCATGCCGGCGAATCGTCACGCGTGGTACGCGCTGGCGGACCTGGCGGCGAAGGAAAAGCTCGACGACGTGCAAATGAAGCCGAACGAGGAGTTGTTCAAGGAACAGCTCGAGCGGCGCTGGCCGGAGTTCGCGACGGTATTGCGCCTGCGGGCGTTGAAGCAGCGCGGGACGATCGAGTTCGACGCCGGCATCGCCCGCGCCGCCGACGCCGTCCGCGATCGACCGGAGCTGCTGGCGATGGTTCGCCTGGCGCAGGTCGAGCGCTATCGCGAGGACAAAAAGAACAAGGAATCGGTCGAGCTGCTCGTCAAGCTGTTGCAGCAGAAGCCGGCGCTGTCGGCGCCGTCCGCGCTGGCGGTAATGCTCCAGCTCGACGATCTGCTCCATCGCGGCGAAGCAGATTTGCCGCGGCTGAACGAGATCTACCACGCCGTCTTCAACGCGCTGCCGCGGCCAAACGCGTCCTATCACATGCGCACGACGCCGTACTGGCGGCTCGGATGGAAGTACGCGGAGCTGCTGGATGAGATGAAGGACGCGCAGGGCGCGCAGGCGCTTCGGACGAAGCTGGACAATCTCGTGCTGCCCGCTCCCGCCGCGCCGCAGTGAGACAACCCGGAGAGTTGTCATCCTGAGGTACTCCGAAGGATCTGGCACCGAGCGACGACCACCGCAGATCCTTCGGAGTACCTCAGGATGACAATGGTGTGCGAAACTGTTTCACCGAATAAATCGCATGTCCCCGAAATTCGGCGCCAGCCCCGGCAGGCGGGGGGCGGGGCGGAAGCCGGCGGGCCAATAGACGAAGAAGGCGCGGCCGAGCATGAAGCGCTTGGGGACGCGGCCGGGCAGGACTTGCAGGCCGCCGTCCGCGGGCAGGTCGATCGGCGTGTGCCAGTAGCGCGCGTCCCCGCTGATCAGCGAGTTGTCGCCGAGCACAAAATATTCGTCCGGCCCGAGCGTCATGATCGA
>JAXDMN010000466.1:0-29839 GCA_034666045.1 Phycisphaerales bacterium
CTCGGGATGACAGCGCGGCTCGGCAGCCCTACGGCTTGATGCTCGTCACAAACTTCGTCCGCTCCGCCGGCGTCTTCCCCGGAATGATTTTCAGGATGACGATCGGCTTCTGGGCGTTGCGCTCGGCGTCGATCGTGATGGCGCCGCTGGCGCCGGGGAAATTTTTGGTGGTCGTCAACGCGTCGCGGATTTTTTTCCCGTCGATGCTTCCCGCGCGGCCGATCGCATCGGCCATCAGCTTCATCGCGTCGTAGCCGAGGATCGCCATCGCGTCCGGCGTCTTGCCGCGGTACTTCTTGCGGTAGTCGGCGACGAACTTTTGCACCTCGGGACGCTGCTCTTCGACCGAATAATGATTGGTGAAATAGTTGTCGTTGACGGTGTCGCCGCCGATTTCGTAGAGCTTGTCGCTGTCCCACCCGTCGCCGCCGAGCAGCGGGGCGGAGATGCCCAGCTCCTTCGCCTGCCGGCAGATGGCGCCGACCTGCGTGTAATAGCCGGGGCAGTAGATCGCATCCGGGCCGGCGTTCTTGATCTTGGTGAGCTGCCCGCGGAAATCGACATCCGTCTGGCTGTACGCCTCGTCGGCCACGATGGTCCCGCCGCCGCGCTTCACCTCTTCGGTGAAGAACTGCCGCAGGCCCTGGCTGTAGTCGCTGTTGACGTCATAGAGGATCGCGAACTTCCTCGCCTTCAGCTCATTGAGCGCGAACTTCGCCATCACGCCGCCCTGGAACGGATCGATGAAGCACGAGCGAAAAATGAAATCGCCGGTCTGCGTGACTTTCGGATTCGTGCTGGCCGGCGTGAGCATCGGCACGCTCGCGGACTGGCAGACCGGCGCGGCCGCGAGCGAATTGCTGCTGGCGACTTCGCCGAGGATCGCGACGACCTTGTCGCGGTTGATCAGTTTTTCGACGGCGTTGACCGCCTCGGTTGGCTTGCCCTGATCGTCCTCGGTGCGCACTTCGATTTTCTTCCCGAGCACGCCCGGCCCGGCGTTGATCTCGTCGAGCGCAAGGCGGATGCCTTCATCGGTCGACGTGCCGAAGGTCGCGGTCGCGCCGGTCATCGAGCCGTAATGCCCGACGCGAATCACGTCGGGCAGCGCGGCGCCCGGGTTGGTTTCCTCGCCACAACCGCTAGCGATCAGAATCAGCAGCAGCAGGCACGGCGTCGCGATGCGCATGTTCATAAGCTCCCGAAAATACCCGGATTTGCGGGAGAAATGTAGCAGCGACGGCGAGCGGGTGCAATCCAACGGGATGGCTCAATGCACTGTCATCCTGAGGTACTCCGAAGGATCTGGCACCGATCGACGGATAACGCAGATCCTTCGGAGTACCTCAGGATGACAAGCTTTCTCGATCAAGCGAGTACGAGAATATCCGCGCGGCGAAGCTCATGCCCATCCGCTCGTCCCATCACGCTGGGCCACTCGTTTGAATGCGCGGTCAAAACTTCGACGCCGTTGCCGGTGACGAGAACGGTGTCCTCGCACTTCGTCCCCGTGATCGACGGGTTCCACGCGAAGCCCTGGTTGTCGAAGACCTTGACGCTATTGCCCGGCGTGCCGATGCGGTCGCGTGGGTTGTAGCCGCACGAACCGCCCTGGTGATGCAGCTTCCACTCATCCGGATATCCGTTCGCCGCGTAGGCGCGTTGCAAATCGACAAAAACTTCGCCGAGCGTGCGACCGGGACGCGTGGCGTGATTGACCGCGGCGTCGACGTTGCAAACCGCCTGGTGCTTCGCCTTCAACTCCGCCGTCAGCGGCGCGAAGCGGATGAAGCGCGTCAGGCACGAGATCAACCCGCCGAACTCCGCGCAGGTGACGAGCATCGCGTGCTCGCGGATCGAATGGTCGGTCGGAATCGGATGGCGGAAGTTTTTGATGCGCTCGTCGGCGGCGACGAGCGTCACGAGTGGGTTCAGCCCCGCCTTGTGGATGTGAAAATCCAAAAGCCCCGCGGCGTCGTGCTCGGTGTTGTTCGGTCGCAGCTCGCGGCAGGCTTTTTCCATCGCCGCCGACGCCCGGCGGGCGCCGTCGCGATAGCGCTCGATTTCCGCCGGTGTCAGCGACCAGCGCAGTTCGTCGAACCCGCCGGGCAGCGGCGGGATCGGCAGGCCGAAATTCTCAGAATCGGTGGCGATTTTTCGGCCGCCGAAGAGCTCCTGCGCGACCTTTTTCCCGGCCGCGCCGTCGTACCAGGGGAAGTCGAACACCTCGATTCCCGTCCCGACCAGCTCTTCGCCTCGAAAGCGCGGCGCCTCGATGGTGTTTGCGAGGCAAACCCGTTGGCCATCTTTCGTTACAAGAATTGTCGCGACGCCATTGGGCGTGTTGTTCGAGATGTGGTTGTCCCGCCCGCAGGTGATCCACGAAAAGTTGTCCCGGCGGGTGAGCAGCAGGCCGTCCAGCCCGTGCCGCTCGAGAAACCCGCCAACCCGCTGAATCTTCACTTCCAGTTCGCTTGCCATGTGCGGCAAGGGTATGGCGGCGACGGCAAGGGTCAACGGCGGGGGGCGGCGCAACCGCCCTTGAGCTCGCTTGAATCGGGAACATGAGAATTTTCTTTACTTTGCGCCTCCGCGATGGGATGTTTCTCATCTTCGGAGCGACGGTGTTTGATTAAGCGTCGGTAGAGGCAGCCGACGGTTGGGTTTTACTCATATCGCTGCACGCGCTCGGCTTAGACATTAGGAAGGAAGGGAACACATGCTGCGCAACTTCGTCCAGGGGAAACTGCACGGGATCCGCATCACGCAGTGCAAGCTGAAATACAACGGCTCCTGCGAGGTCGATCCGGAACTGCTGCGGATCGCTGGCATCAGCTATTACGAGCAGGTCCACATCCTCAACATGACCAACGGGTCGCGGATCATCACCTACGTCTTCCCGGGTGGCGGGCCTGGCCAGTTCACGCTGAATGGCGGCGCGGCGCGGCACGGCGCGGAGGGTGATGAGTGCATCATCGTCGCGTACCGCCAGGAAGAAGAGTTCACCGGCGCGAAGTGCGTGATCATCAACCCGGCGGACAACTCGGTGAAAGAAATCATGGACTACGCCGCTGCTGCGGATGCCTTGGAGTACGAGGCCGCTGCGCCGTAGGCGGAATGTCCGCGCACGTCGGGTTCTGTGGGTCCGTTCGGCGGGAGGGTTGGATGTCTGCGCACGATCAAATCCGGGAATACATCTCGAAGATGCTGAAAGAGACCGCGGGCGATAACGATCCGGTGACCGACACCGACTCGCTCGTCGTCTCCGGGCGTCTCAGCTCCGTCGACGTCGTCGATGTCCTCACCTTTCTCGAATCAAAATTCAATTTCGCGATGGACCCGCGGCGGTTCGATCCCGCGCGGTTCGACACGGTGAACAACATCGTCGCGATGCTGGATGAACAGGCCGCCCGCGCGAAGTGAGCGATACCGATGTCGACGACGTGTGAGTCCGTGACCGATGTGCTGAACCTCGCGTTCACCGTCTACTGCCACAGCAAACTGATTCCCGAGCGACGCGCGCTGGTCGTCGACGACCGCGCCTATACCTACGGTGAGCTCGCCGAGCAGGCGGCGCGGGTGGCGGCGTGGGTGAAGGCACAATCGAATCGCACCGATCGTCCGCCGCGCGTCGGGATCCTCGCCGCGCGCAGTTTCGAGACGTACGCGGGCATTCTCGGCACTGCGTGGACGGGTGCGACGTACATTCCACTCAATCCGCGTCAGCCGGCCGATCGGCTGGAGTCGATTCTCCGTCGCGTAAAGCTTGATGCGATCATCGTCGACGAAAAAGGCGCGCCGCTGCTGAAAGATCTCGCCGGCGTGATCCCGCCATCGATCCTTGCCGGCCCGAGCGTGGCGGATGGAACGGCGGGCGATCATGCGACGCCGTGGAGCGCGCTGCCGGAGCAACCAAAGAATTTCCCGCCGCCGGTGTCGCTCGCGCCGGATCATCCGGTCTACGTCATCTTCACCTCAGGCACGACCGGCATCCCCAAGGGAGTGGTCGCCGTCGCGGGTGGCGTCGCGCACTATCTCGCGATCTCCAAGGCGCTGTATCGCATGACGCCGGACGATCGCGTCGCGCAGTGCTCAGAGACGACGTTCGATGTCTCGACCTACGAGATGTACACCGCCTGGGAAGCGGCCGCCGCGCTGCACGTCGTGCCGGAATACGAACTCATGATGCCGGGCGCGTTCATCCGCCGACATGAGCTGACGATGTGGTCGTGCGTCCCGTCGGTCGTCCTGACGATGCGCCGCGCGAGGCAACTCGAGCCGGGAAGTTATCCGACGATCCGCGGAACGTACTTCATCGGCGAGCCGCTGGCGCTCACGACCGTCGCCGCCTGGCGCGCCGCCGCGCCGAATTCATTCATCAACAACGAGTACGGCCCGACCGAGACGACCGTTGCCTGCACCGTTCACTGCATCGTCGGCGAGCCGGTGGAAACCAAGGGGCGCGGCACCGTCTCGATCGGCAACGTCTACCCCGGCATGCGCGCCGCGGCGCGTTCCGCCGACGGAAAATGGCTCGGCCCAAACGAGATCGGCGAGCTGGCGTTGTCCGGCGCGCAGATGTCCGCCGGCTATCTCGACGATTCGGAACAAACCGCCCGCCGTTTTCCGACGCTCGATCACCCGGAGTACGGCCACGCCGTCTGGTATCTCACCGGCGATTTCGCGTACGCCGACGAGCAGGGGTTGCTCCACTGCCTCGGTCGCATGGACAACCAGGTGAAAATCCTCGGGCACCGCGTCGAACTGGAAGACGTCGAGGCGAACCTGCGCCAAGTATGCGGCACCGATCTCGTCGCCGCCGTCGCCTGGCCGGTGGTGGATGGACATGCGACGGGGCTCGTCGGCTTCGTCTGCGGCGCATCGCTCCCGCCCGCGGCGGCGCGAGACGAGCTGCGAAAGCGCGTCCCCGCCTACATGGTTCCGCGGCGACTGCTCGCGCTGGAGAACATGCCGCTGAACGCCAACGGAAAGACCGACCGCAAGGCGCTGAAGAAAATGCTCGAGGAGGGCTCGCTGTGACCACCGTGACGGCGGCTGCCGCTTCCATCCCGACTTCCACGCTCGCCCCGACCGCGGTCCCCGCGCCGCCGTCGGCATGGCGCTTCGAGAACGACGCGCGCGTCCGCTCGATCGTGAAAACAATTCCCGGCCGACTCGGGCTGCTCGTGATTTTCACCGGTCTGATGGCGGTCACGCGCGTGCCCGCCTGGTGGCAGACGAGCATCGTCCTGGCGCTGATCAGCCTCTTCCCGCGGCACCGCAAAATACTGGTCACGCTTGCCGCGCTCGGTTGGCTCGTCCTGATGCCGCCGCTGCTGAAACACCCGACGGACCCACACCTGTTCGCCCAGTTCGCGGCGGCAAAGGGCGCGGGCGAGTGGCTGAAGTTCTGGCCGATCGTTGGCGTCGTCGTCTGGCTTTTCGGAATGGTCTATTCGTGGCTCGTCGGAAAATACCCTGACTCGCCGATCGGCCGCCGGCCGGTCACCGGATTGATCGTCCTGCTCGTCTCGCTGCTGATTCTTCAGGATCATTTAACCGGGCTGACGTGGTGGGGCGTCTCCACCTTCGCGATCATCTTCGGCCATTTCATCTGGTACTTCGCTTACTCGTGCAACGACGCGCAGCGAACCGATGGCACGACGCGCCCGGTGCAGCCTGGCTTCTGGCGGCCGTTCTGGTCCGTGAATAAAATCCCGCTCGGCAAAGGCGCCGCCTACCTCGAGCGCTGCGAAGCGAAGAACGATGAAGAATTCGCCACCGCGCAGCTCAAGGGGCTGAAGCTGATCTGGTGGGCGACGCTCCTCTCGATCCTGCGCGTCGTCGCTGACGCAGTCGTCTACGGCCCGGCCGGCGTCTCGCTCACGAAAATCCCGTACTTCGATCCGCCGGGATTTCTTCCGCAGTATTCCACCGCGCTCCAGGCGCACCTCGCTGGTCATGAGTATCCGTTGCACGTCCGCTGGCTGGTGCTGATCGCGGCGTTCTTGTTCAACGTCCTCTACATCAGCATCTGGGGCCACAAGGCGATCGCCGTCTGCCGCATGGCCGGGTTCAACGTGCTGCGCAACACCTATCGCCCGCTCGAATCGACGAGCATCGCCGAGTTCTACAACCGCTTTCACTACTACCTGAAAGAGTTTCTCGCGACGTTCTTCTTCTTCCCGTGCTACCTGCGCTACTTCAAGAAGCACCCGCGTCTGCGGCTGTTCATGGCTACGATGGCCGCCGCCTGCGCTGGCAATTTCATGTACCACTTCCTGCACTACGACCGCACGATCTTCCAGTACGGCTTCTGGGAAGCGCTGCGCCTGTTCCACCACTTCCTCGTGTACGGCCTGATCCTCGGCACCGCGATCGGCCTCTCGCAACTGCGCAACAGCCGCCGCCGCAAACCGCCCACCGGCTACCGCAAGGCAATGGCCATCGCGGGCGT
Organism: Phycisphaerales bacterium; assembly: GCA_034666045.1. Classification (GTDB taxonomy): domain Bacteria; phylum Planctomycetota; class Phycisphaerae; order Tepidisphaerales; family Tepidisphaeraceae; genus JAICTV01. The sequence goes on from JAXDMN010000466.1 coordinate 6,458, forward strand.
GCTCTTCTTCTACACGCTCATCACCATGTTCGACGAAACGTTCACACACGTCTCCGCGCTCGACTACGGCTCCTATTTTCTGAGTCTTTGGCGGCTGTGATCTGCGGACCGCCATCGCGCACGCGCAATTGATTTCAAACTGATGCGGCCAACGCTCGCGGCGCGGGATCCCGCGCGCTTCACCTTGCTCCCCGACCCCGTTACAGTCCGAGCCGGCGTGAAGGAGTTTGCATGAACGCAAGAGCGCGGAAGATCACCTGGATGAGCGTCGCCCTGCTGGCAATCGCGGCGACTCTCGCGCGCGCGCAAGCGACGACCCCGACCGACCTCGTCACGCCGATCGATCTCACCCTCCAAAGCGAACCGCCGGAAAGCATCTACGCGCCGCCCGAAGCGATGGCCGATGAAAACGCCATCAACGCCGGCGGCGTCAACTTCACTCTGACGACGACGTATTTCACCGACTACCTCTTCCGCGGGCTCGACCGCTCGGCCAGCGGCAGCGGCGACTCCGGAAACATCCAGATGGAAGGGCAGATGCGCTTCGAGCTCGGGAAATTTCCCGACCTGCTCATGGGCGTCTTCACCAACATCAACGACTCCGATCCCATCAGCCGCTTTCAGGAAATCCGCCCGTACTTCGCACTCGAGCTGACCGCGCGCCCGATCATTTTCACCATCGGCAACACCTTTTACATCTACCCCGACCGCGATCGCTTCAACACCTCCGAGCTCTTCGCCCGGCTGACGCTGGACGACTCCTACTTCTTCCGCAGCGACGATCCCGTCCTCTCGCCGTACGTCCTGGCCGCGTGGGATTACGACAAGTACGACGGCTTCTACATCGAGGCCGGCATCCGTCACGACTTCGCGATGGAAGAGATGCCATTGGTGATCACCCCCATCGCGCGCATCGCTTACGTGATGGACAACAAAGCCTTCCGCGAACCGCACGGCCCCGTCCCGGACCCCAGCTTCGACTTCGGCGCCGCCGGCACCGACACCGGCCTGCAACACTACGAGATCGGCCTCGAGCTCACGTACGGCTTGAACGAACTTCTGAACATCCCCGCGCGCTACGGCAAGCTGGATTTCAAGGGCTACCTGTTCTACACGGACCAACTCGAGAACAACCTGCGCGCCGACACGCAGTTGTATGGCGGCATGGGCGTCGGGTTTTCGTATTGAGTTGCAAAAGCGCCGATGGTCATTGCCGCCACGCCCGTCGCGTTGGCCGCGTTTTGCTTCGCCGACGACTTCCAACTCATCCGACCCCCGAATCACGCGGCGGCCGGTCCGGGCCGACGCGTTTTTTATTGCTGGCCGGGCCAAGCGTTAGGCGAAGAAATTTCGCGTCTCGCGCGAAAAATAAGGACTTATGAACGTCGGCCGGAGCAGTAGGAATTCCCAATTCTGACGCCGAAACCGTCCGTTTAACCGGTTAACAATCTGGTGAACACTCGGCCGACCACGCCCCGACGCTGAAAACCTCTCAAACAGCGCCGCCAGCGTCTCGCCCGCCGACGCGTTTTCGCTACGCCGCGCCGATTTACACCGCGGATTGGTGGGAGCTTGCGATTGGTTAACAAAGCGCGCTTCCGCGCCTCTTGTAGTGGCGAACGCTTGCGTCGCAGTCGCGGCGCCCGCCGTGAGTTGTCAACGTCATCGGCGTTATAGCGAAAGCGCAGTGGTGCGTTCAGGAGAGCCGTGCGGTCATAAAGGGGCGTGACCCCTTTATGACCTCTCCGTGACGCTGAAAACCTCTCAAACAGCGCCGCCAGCGTCTCGCCCGCCGACGCGTTTTCGCTACGCCGCGACGATTTACACCGCGGATTGATGGGAGCTTGCGGTTGGTTAACAAAACGCGCTTGCGCGCCTCTTGTAGTGGCGACGCCTGCGTCGCAGTCGCGGTGCCCGCCGTGAGTTGTCAACGTCATCGACGTTATAGCGAAAGCGCAGTGGAGCGTTCGGGAGAGCCGTTCGGTCATAAAGGGGCGTGACCCCTTTATGACCGCTTGTCGAGGAACGTGCAGGGGTCCGAGACGAGAAGGCGGGGTGAGACACCATCGCCCCGAGGTCTCGCGGATGATCGCGAGGGGGAACGGGGACATCAGGTGGGATTCTTCGGCGGGTCGTCCGGCAGGTTCTCATCGGACGGGTTATCATCCGGCCGTTCGCGCTTCTGGCGTTCCGCTTCGTTGGCTTGACGCAACGATTGGTCCAGCATCATCGCCTGCTCCAGCCCCTCGGTCTCGGACGCATTGATGACCTCGCGGACGATCAGCCGCAGCGCCTCTTCCGCCAGCGCCTTCTGCCGGAGGTATTCGGCGACCGCGGGATCGATTTTTTCCTGCGGGTCGGCGTCGCGGGCGTCGTCGGCGGCGGCAGACTGGTGGAGCTGAAGCTGAAGGTCCAGCCACGCCAGCACGCTGGGCGGCGGGTCGTCCTGACGCTCCATCAGCCGCAGGGTGCCGGTGATTTCGTCGAAAACCGTCGAGGGCGGCTTGCCCTGAACCGGCAGGCCGAACATCTGATGGTTGAGGCGCAGGATGTCCAGCAGGTTCGCGAACATCCAGATCGGGTTCACGTGCTTCCGCTGGCAAACCCGCACGATCACGTCCATGGGATGTTCCATGCGGCGATTTTACACCGGCGGCGGGCATTTTAGTGCGGACGCAGATAAGACGACGCAGTTCGGTTGATACTTCGGGCGGAATCGAATCGCGTCTGCTATCCGCGCCCCGTTCAACCCGTGCGGAACGGTCAGCGGCTAGATGAACGGCCCTTCGTAGAAGAACTCCTCGCGCGTGATTGTGTCGTTCTTGACGGTGTAGAGTCCAACTTCTTCGTGCGTCTGGCTCTCGCCGCTCCCCTTGCCGGTTTTAGGGGTGAAGGTGATGGAGGTGTAGACGGTGAACTTTCCGGAACTCGCGTTGGCGTCGCCGCAGAAGAACGGGCCGCGGAGGTCCTGGCCGGTGATGGCGTTGTTGCCCTGAAAGACCTCGGACTTGCGGATGACCGCCTCCTTGCCGGCGGTTTCCTTGCCGTCGCCTTCGACGGAGACCATGTCGGGTGAGTACATCGTGCGCATGACCTCGAAATGTTTCCCCTGCTTGCACAGCTCCATGAATTTCCCGGCGACGGTTTCGATGCTCATGACGATCTCCTTTCGTGAATGGGTTTCTCGTTGCACACGTCATTTCACTAAGCGGAGGACCCCGCCGATTTCACTTCGCTCGCCGCCCGCTTGATCAGCGCGGCGACGGGTTCGGGCTGAGAGACGTAGATGGCATGGCTGCCCGCGGCCTCGACGACTTTTGAACCGGCGCGCTTCGACATGAAACGCTGGGCCGGCGGCGGAATCATCTTGTCGTCGGTCGCGACCAGGTACCAACTGGGCTTGTTCTTCCAGGCCGGTTCCGTGATTTTTCCGCTCAGTGCTTCCACGCCCCACGGCACTTGCGAATCGGCCATGAACGCGGCCTGGTCCGGCTCGACATCGGCCGCGAACGACGCGGGAAACTTCGCCCTGTCGAGAAGCAGAAATCCATCCTGCGGCGGCAGGATCGGCGGCACCGGCGCGCCGGGCGGCGGGTCTTTGATCAGCGAGGCAACCGACTCGCCCTTGTCCGGCGCAAAGGCCGCGATGTAGACGAGCCCCGCAACCTTGGGATCGGTCCCGGCCTCGGTAATAACTACGCCGCCGTAGGAATGCCCGACAAGAATCACCGGACCTTTTTGAGCCGCGATGACGCGCCGGGTTGCCGCCACATCACCGGCCAGCGACACGGTCGGATTCTGCACGACGCCGACCGCGTAGCCGTCTTTGCGCAAAATCTGGTAGACGCGCTCCCAGCCCGAGCCGTCGACGAAGCCGCCATGGACGAGAACGACGGACATCGTTTTTGGATCGGGTGCTGAAGGCATTGGAATCTCCTTTCGCGGTGGAAGAGCATTCCACGCTTCGGCGTTTTGATTGAGCGAAGCGATTTGCTGCGAGTTCGCTGTCGCGCGTGCGGGATGACGGATCCCATCGGTGGGAATATTTCGCATGCGCGACAACAAAAGTCATGAAAATTTTTCGCCATATGTCGTAGGGCTTTTCCGCGAGCTGAAAGGACCGTCGCGGAACATCGCGGCAAAGACGCCGCGACCGCCGCCGAAGTTGTCGGGGAACGCCGCGGACGGGGCGGGAAAAATCAAAACTCAAGTTCCAAGCTCCAAATAAAACTCAAAACCCAAAACTCAAAATTCAATGCTCCGCGCTCAACCACCGCTTGGTTGAGATTTGAGATTTTGCCTGCTTTGAAGCTTGTTTGGAGCTTGGAGCTTGAGGTTTTCCCGCGCCCCTCCCCTGACGAACGCGCGGGGCAAGCCCCCGCGGTTAAATGTGATTGGGAATCGCTAGCGCGATGTGGCAAGCGAATGCATCGCCCGCGCGCGGTTCATTCGGCGGGTGCGATCTTCCTGGGCCTTTTCATCGGTGGCGGGGACGACTTGCGCGGTCGCTTCGGCCAGCTCGGCTCGGGCTGTGTCGGCGCTGATTTCTTCGGCGGGGACGGCCATCTGGGTGACGACGGTGAGATTGTTGTCCCGCATCTGGGCGATGCCGCCTTCGATGTAGAACATTCGTGATCCGCCGGCGCCCGCGCCACCTGAGCCGCCCGCGGCGCCGCGGCTGCCGCTGGCGAGATCGAGCTGGAGGGGGCCCTGGCCGAGTTTGACCAGCAGCGGGGCGCGGCCGGTTAAAATGCCGATCTGGCCGTCGTGCGCGGGGAGGATCGCCTGCGTGACGGTTTCGTCGAGCACCTGCTGCTCGGGGGTGACGATGACGACTTGGAAGCTCATGGATTCCTCAGGTATTCCGCGGATCGCGATGCGGGCGGGCAGTGTAGAAGAGGCGTTCGGCAGCGTCAAATACTCGCCTGCAAAGGGGTGGAAAACGTTGCCCCTGCGGATCGAGGGGATATGATTGTGCCCGCGGGTCATGATGACCTGTTTGCACCACCGCGCCGCGCAGCGCGGTGGTTTGTCTTTCGGGAATGCACCAATGAGCACGCAGTAGACGGAGTATTGCAATGCAGATTGTCAGTCCCCAGGAAAAGGCCGCCCTCGAAGCGAAGCGCGAGGAGCTTTATAAATCGCAACTCGACGTGCAGGACCGCATCCGCAAGGCGGCGGCGCTGGGCGATCTGTCGGAAAACGCCGAGTACCACTTCGCCAAGGAAGAGAACCGCAGCATCCAGCGCGAGCTGGCGACGGTCGAGATGAAACTGCGGAACCTTCAGGTCGTCAACATCGACGATGTGCCGGAAAACGTCGTCTTCCTCGGTCACACGGTGAAGCTGCTCGATCTCGACGATGAGAGCGAGCAGCTTGTGCGAATCGTCGGCGAAGCGGGCGCGTCGACCGCGAGCGATGACGTCATGTCCGTCTCGGTGAACAGCCCGATGGGCGAAGCGCTGATGAAAGCGCGGGTCGGCGACACGGTCAAAGTGAAAGCGCCGCGCGGGACGATGGAGTTCAAGATATTGGAGATCGTGCAATAGGGAAAATTCGAAGTACGAAATCCGAAATCCGAAACAGAATGTTCGAAGAGGAAATGTTCAAACATTCGGATTTTGAATTTGTTTCGGATTTCGGATTTCGGATTTCGTGCTTGGCTCGTCGCCGCCTTAGCTCAATTGGCAGAGCACCGGTTTTGTAAACCGGCGGTTTCCAGTTCAACTCTGGAAGGCGGCTTGATGTTTTTTTATAGCGCGCGAAGGGGTGGCGGGTTGGGGCGCACGTCTGGGACGAGTTTCTGCGCGTTGCGGAAGTAGATTTTCTCGGCGGCGTCGCGGGGGAGGTCGAGCGTTTTCAGAAATTGCAGCAGCTCGCCGCCGTAGTAGTCGCGGCCGAAGAGGAGGCGGTCCGAATATTTGATCGCGAAGTCGCGGCCGTGCGCGGGATCGCGACGAAGGGCCCACATGCCGGAGCCGGCGCTGAGGTCGGCGTAGAGATTTTCGTATTGGTCGAGAAGGCGGCCGACTTCGCCGCCCTGGATCACCGGGCCTTTTGGATAGGGGGCGGGGTCGGTGGCGGCGTCGCCGCTGATGTAGCGCCAGAATCCGGGGGCGTGGCCGATGAAGGTTGTGTCGGGGCAAAACTGCAACGCGCGCTCGAGATTGGAAATCGTCCCGCCGAACCAGGATTTTTGCGCGACGCCGGCGAGATCCGGGGCGTCGAGGTGAAGCACAACGGGACATTTCAGTTCGCCGGCTTTCTTGAAGAGCGCGATGCAGCGCTCGTCGTCGAAGGGCATGCGGAATTTCCATTCGCCGCAGACGCGGACGCGGTGGATGTGGTAGGCGGATTCGAAGAGGTTGACGGCGCTGGGGAGCGTCGGATGGGGGCAATATCCGAGGATGAATCTTCCCGGATATCGCGAAGAGGCAAGCACGAGATCGGACAGTGGCACTCCGGGATGAGAGCCATCCGCGCGGACGTGGATCGGATTCAAAATCCGCGACCACTGCGGCTCTTCCTCCGCCTTGGTGACCTCCCACGTGAGCAGCCAGGAAAGATCGATCCCGTGCGCGTCCATGTCGGCGACGAGGTCGGCGTCGTTGCGATAATGCCAGAAGACGTGCTGGTGGGAGTCGATGATCACGCGGGGGGACAGTCTAAACGATTGGCAGCTTCTGTTTCACCTTCAGCACCGGGGCAAACAAATCGCCGAGCCGCTCGACGCGCTCGAGAACGTCGTCCGAGACGAACGTGATCATCGACGCATCGCGGCGTTTCGCGGCGGATTCAACTTCATCCCACGTCACCGGCGTCGAAACCGTCGGGCGATCTTTCGCCCGGAGCGAATAGACGGAAACCGTCGTCTTCGTCTCATCGTTCTGGCTCCAATCGACGAAAATCTTCCCCGGGCGCAGGCTTTTGGTCATCGTCGAGGTGATGTGTTTCGGGTTCTCGCGTTCGAAGATCATCGCGATCGCGCGGGCGAATTCTTTGGTGTCGGCGAAGGTGACGCCCGGCGTATTGAGCGGGACGTAGACATGCAGGCCCTTGCCGCCGGAGGTTTTCGCGAAAGCTTGCAGGTCGAGGCGCGCCAGGACGTCGCGAAACTTCAGGCCGAACCGGCAGCAGTCGATCAGCGTCGCGGGCTCGCCCGGGTCGAGATCGAAAACCATCTCGGTCGGCCGATTCCAGTGCGGCGCTTTCGCCAGCGGGACGTGCAGCTCGATGGCGGCGAGGTTCGCGACCCAGATCAGGTCCGCCTCGTCGTTGATCAGGCAGTAGTCGATGTCGCCCGCGCGAATTCGCCGCGGCACGGACGCAGTCTTCACCCACGCCGGGCGATAGGGGGGGCACTGCTTCTCAAAAAAATGTTCCTTGTCGGTGCCGCTGGGGTAGCGCTTGAGCGTGATGCCGCGTCCCTTGAGGTGCGGGAGCAGCACCGGCGCGATGCGGTGGTAGTAGTCGATGATCTGCGCTTTGGTGAAGCCGGACGGGTAGAGCACCTTGTCGAGGTTGGAGAGGTCGACGCTCTTTTTTCCGATCTTCACCGCGGGCATCAAGGGAAGTGGGATGCAAGCGGCGCGCCTGCGCCGGCGGGGGGAGCGTCCAGGTCTCCGGGCGTCAGATCAGCAGCGACAACCCGATGCCGGTCGCGCCGATGGCGATGACGACCCAGCGTGTGCGGCGGCTGGCGCCGCGGCGGCGCGTCTGGATCGCGTTGACGAACTGGCCCATCTGCGAGCGGTCCATGACGCTGCTCAGCTCGAGGCCGACGAGATAGGTGCCGTCTTCGAGCTGCTTGCAGCGGGCGACGGTGAGCAGCACGACGAGTTCCTCGGCGCCCGGGCGCGGGACCTTGATGAGGTACTCGCTGCCGAGATCGAGCGGCGCGTTGTGAATCAGTCCGACGCCGGTCGGCGAAAAGTCTTCGATGCGGACGGTGAAGGGGACGCCCTGCTGGTTGTTGTGCCAGGCGCAGATCTTCGCGTCGACGCGATACTTGACGCGCAGGTCGCGTCGGCGATCGGCCGGGACGTACGCTTCGTCGAACGCGATGCGGATTTCGGATTTCTGGTCGTAGGTCAGCGGCATCGAAAATCTTCCCGTTTCCTGCCGTGCCGGCAAATTGCTGCACAGCCTTATTCATTTCGGCGCGATATGTGGTGGACTGAACCCAGAGTGAAAAAGCCTTACATTCGGCGCATCCGTTATCGGACGCCTCGCGAGGCGAGGTCGTGCAGGCGCTCGCCGGCGATGTGAACGGGCCCGCTCCAGTCGCGCAGCCGTTGCTGCCGCAGCAGGCGCATGGTGGGGTACCACGGGGAGTCTTCGCGGTCGAGCAGCCAGCGAAAATCCGGCGCGAACGGGAGCATGACCCAGACCGGCCTGCCCATCGCGCCGGCGAGGTGGGCGACGGCGGTATCGACAGTGATGACCAGGTCCAGGTTCGCAATCAGGGCGGCGGCGTCGGAGAAATCGAAGATTTTCGGACCACAATCGATCAGCCGCATGCCGGCGGGCGGATGGGCGGCCTGTTGGTCGGCGTCGCACTTCTGGAGCGAGTAGAAGACGACGCCGTCGCCGGCGGCGCGCGCCATCGGGGCGAATTGTTCGAGCCGCATCGTGCGAAATCGGTCCTCGTTGTGCAGTGCACTTCCGGCCCAGGAAATGCCGACGCGCAGCCGTGCCGGCCCGTCGTTGAGCACGCGCGCACGCCATGCGTCGATCTGCTTGGCATCGGGCGCGAGGTACGGCACGTTCGCGGGGATCGTTTTCAGCGTCGTGTTGCACGCGAGCGGAAGGCTCATCAGCGGCAGGTGGCAGTCGATCGTCTCGGCCAGCGCGACCGGCGGATTCACGCTGGCGACGGACGGCATCCGCCGGATCAGGTCAGCGAGTTCCGGCGGAGATTGCACGAACACGGCCGCGCCGCGCTCGGCGAGCAGCGGGGCGTAGCGGATGAACTGGATCGTGTCGCCGAAGCCCTGCTCGTGGTGCAGCAGGATTTTTTGTCCCGCGATTCTTCCGCCGGTCCAGCGCGGCTTGGATATTGGCCCGCGGTCGGCTTCGAAACTCGCGCATTTCCATCGCCATTCGTACTCGATCCAGCCGTGCTTGTAGTCGCCGGACTGAAGCAGCGCCCGGCCGAGCATGCCGTGCGCCTCGGCGTCGTCCGGCGTGCCGCGCAGCGCCGCGCGGCACGCGGCGGCGGCTTCGACGGGACGGGCCAGGCGCATCAGCACCTTCGCGTGCGTGAGATGCGTCGGCGGCGACTCCGCGCGCAGCGCAAGCGATCGCCGCACCGCGTCGAGCGCTTCGTCGAACTTGTCCTGCATCTGGAGCGCGACGGCGAAGTTCGCGTACGCGCGGGCGTTGGCGGGATCAGTCGAGACGATCCGCCGGAGGATCTCCTCGGCGTCGCGCAGACGCCCATGCATCCCCAGCGTGACGGCGTAATCGATCGTCTGATCGATGGTCACCGCAAATAATGATACCGCGCGATAAGTCGATCACGAACGGAGTTCTGCGCTGGCGAGGCGCCACTTTGCGCCGCCGCTGCGCGTGAAGCGGAGCGTCTGGCTGGCGTGGCGCCGCCCGATCGTCGCGCTGACGACGGCCGTGACGGCGTCGCCCTCCGCGGTGGCGGCGAGTTGAACCGCGCCGTCGGCGGGGGCGGCGGATTTGAGGTCGAACGTCGTCTGCCCCTTGTCGAGCCGCTGCTGCACGTCGGCGGCGCCGGCGATCAGAAGCTGGCGGAGCTGCGCTTCCGCCACGGCGGCGCGGGTGCGACGCGCGTCGGCGGCGAACATCATCGTCAACGCCGCCAGCGTGCTGGCGACGAGCCCCATCAGCACGATGGCGGTGACGGCGGCGAAGGCGGATTTGTCATGACGTCGCCGGCGCATCATGAGCTTAACCTCGACAGGAGAATCGCTTCGCTGACCATGCGCACGTCGCTGCTGTGCTCGCCCGGCTTGGCCGGCACGCGAAGGACCAGCGCGGGGCCGTCCACCGCGAACGTCACGCCGCTCGGCACCGTCCAACTTCGCCGCGGGGCGGCGTCGCCGGCGTCGCGCGTGAGTTTCGTGTCGTCGATCGTCCAGATGATCTTCCCGAGCGTGGCCGTTTGCGGATTCGGTGCGGCCATCTCGGCGGCGGACCAGGCGTCGTCGCGCAGCGCGCCGGCGGCGGAATCGAAACTTCCGGCCTCGTCCTGTTGCTGCGCCGAGAAGTATCCGACGCGCATCGTCGCATGAAGCACCTTCGCCGCGGCGGCGCCGAAGAGCCCGAGGATGCCGATGGCGATCAGCAACTCGGTTAACGTGAACGCGCGGCGGATCGGGAACGAGCGTTTCATTTCATCGCCCCCTTCGCCGCGTCGGCGCGAACGAGGCCGGACAGGCTGCTCGACCGCCCGGCCCCCAGCGTCACCTGCACCTCGACCCACGCGCATCCGCTGGGCACTTCCAGCGCGGCGGGCGGATCGAGCGGGCGAATTTTTACGTTCATTCCCTCGGGCATTTTCGGCGGTTGCCCGCCGCTCTGCATCGCGGTCAGCGTTTCTTCCGCCAATCGAACGGCCGCGCGCGATTCGGCCAGGCGTTCGCTGCCGCGGCGTTGTCGCGCGACGGCGGTCGCGAGCACGCCGGCGAGGATCAGCACGATCGCCAGCGCAATGAGCGCGTCCGCCATGAGGTAGCCGCTGCGGTGGATACGGCGTCGCATCAGTGCACCTCCATCGCGCGCGAGAGGTGATCGATCAGGCTCATGAGCGGCATCATCAGCGCCAGCGAGATGCACAGTACGAGGGCGGCGAAGAAGAAGACGATGATCGGCACGGCCGCGCCGTACGCGAGGGCGGCGGTTCGGCTGTAGCGCGTCTGGTAATAGCGCGCGAGGAACTGGAAGACCTCCGCCGTCGTGTCGCCGCCGCCGCGGCCGACGTTCGCGAGCATCGAGACGACGAGTCCCGGCATGCTCGCCGCCCGCGCCGCGTCCGCGATGCTCATTCCGCCCAGCATGTTTTGCTGCCAGCGGAGGAAGCGCTCGCGCAGGACGGTGTTGATCTCGATCTGCGCCGCCTCGTCGAGCGCGCGCTCGAGCGGGCTGCCGTTCTGCAAGGCGCCGGCGATGAGGTCGAACGCGTCGGCCAACCCGCGGTCATGCGCGATGCCGTGCGCGATCGGCGTGATCCAGATGATGTTGTCGCGGATGCCGCTGCCGATCGGGCTGGAGATGCGCGCGGGGTGAAACGCCTGCCACAGCGTTGTCCCGGTGAAGATCAGCACCGTCGCCGCCACCGCCGCCAGCGCGATCGGTCCGAAGACGCGCGCGGCCGACATCGTCGTCACGGTGATCTGCGGAAGCTGAATGGCGAAGTCGCGGAAGATCTGCTCGAACTTGGGCATGACGAAAACGGCGACCATTCCGAGGATGGACGTCATCAGCACGGTCATGACGAATGGATACGTGCGGTAAAAGACCAGCTCGTTCATGTGCTGGCGTGCGGCGTCGGCGGATTGTTCGGCGACGAGCTTGTGCAGCGTCTGCGGCAGCCGCCCGAGCCGCTCACCCGCTTCGATCAGCGACGCCTCGCGCTCGCCGATCTCCGGCACCCCCGCCGCGAGCGCGGCGCCGATGGAATATCCGTCGTCGAGCAACTGGCGGAAATGCGCGAAGCGCACCACCAGCGCGCCGCGCTCGCTGCGCTGCGCCGCGTAGAGCATGCGCGACAGCGAGAGGTTCAATCGCACCGCCTGTTCGAGATAGCTGATGACAGCGACCGCCCGGCGGCGGCGGACGGTTCTCACCATGCGCACGATCAGCGGCAGCGCCCCGAGCATCGCCAGCGCCGCGACGTAACCGAGCACCGGCGCCACCAGAACGCCCACCGCGACACCGAAGCCGCACAGCAGCACGCCGGCCGCCAGCATCCAGAAGAACATCTCGAACATCAGCTTCGCCGTGCGCATCGTCGTCGTCACTTGCCCCCGGGGCTGCTGATGTTCTGGATCAGTGAGATGATCGGCGCAAACAGCGAGAGGATGACGATGCCGATCAGGAACGCCACGAAGAGGATCAGCAGCGGCGTGAGCAGCCCGGGGATGAGGTTCAGGCGCGACTCCGCCTGCTGTTCGTACATCTCGCTGAGCGTCGCGAGGGTGCGCGGCAGCTCGCCGTTCTGCCCGGCGAGCGTCATGGCGGCGGGAACGGTCGCGGGGAGCAGCCGCGTCTGCCCGACGATTGCGTCCGGTGTCTTGCCGGAGTTGAGCGCGCCGATCAGCTCATCGCCATCGCGGCGAAGCCTGGGTGAGGCCACGGCGTCGCTGGCGAGCTCGATCGCGCGCGGCAGATCGAGTCCCGCCTCGACGCCGATCCGCACCGCATCGCACCACCGCGCGATCAGATTTCGCCGCAGCACGGGGCCGATCAGCGGCATCGGCAGGATGACGATATCGACCAGCGCGCGATCCGCGCCGGCCATCTTCGCGATGTGCCACACGATCGGGATCAGCAGGACGACGATGCCGATGCCCAGCAGCAACTGCGGCATCCAGCCGCGCGACGACAACATGAATTCGGTCAACGCCGGCAGCTTGGTCCCGAAATCGCGAAAGATCGCGTCGAACTGCGGGATGACCGACTTCGTGAGAAAGAGCAGGATCAGCCCGAGCGCGACCAGCACCATGATCGGATACGCCGCCACGCGCCAGAGCATCGCGCGCAGGCGGTAGATCATTTCCATGTGCCGCCCGAGGCTCAGGAGCACGCCCGGCAGATTGCTGCTGGCGACGCCGGCGGCGATGAGACGCGCGTAGAGCGGCGGGAACTTGTCGCGATGTTTTTCGAAGGCCTGATCGAGCGGCGTGCCGCTCTCGAGTTCACTTGCGACCTGCTGGACCGTCGCGCGCAGCCGCCCGGTGCGCATGTCCTGGGCGATGAGACGCAGCCCGTGCTCGACCGGCAGCCCGGCGCGGGTCAGGTGCGTGAGCTGCTGGTTGAAGGCGAGGAAATCCGCGCCGCCGATCGCTTTGGTGCGCGGCGGGCGGCGGATCGGCTCGATCTGCGTGACGCGCAGGCGCAGGCCGAGCAACGTTCGCTGCGCCTGCTCGACATTGGCGGCGTCGATCGTGCCGGCGAGGGTTTGGCCTTCGGGGGTTTGTGCTTGATAGGCGAAGGAATCGATATTTTCGGCTGCTGGATTACTCATCGCATTGCTTCTGCTCGCTCGCGCGAAGCCCCGGGAAGAGGGTTCCTCGCGTCATCCGTGATCGGCCAACCAGCGGATCGCCGCGTGAACCCTCATCCCGGGGCTCCGCCGCTTCCCGCGGGGGCTTGACCGAGCACGCGGCGCACTTCCGCCTCGTCGGTGAGCCCACCCCGTATGCAATCGCCAGCCGCGGCGCGTATGGGACGAAAGCCGGACTGCCGCGCGTAGATTTTCTCGATCGCCCCCGCGTCGCTGCGATTCAGGATCGCCGGGCGCAATGCATCGTCCATCGTGACGAACTCAGCGACGGGGATCCGACCGCGATATTGCGAAGCGGGCTGCGAAGCCGCCGGCTTTAGAGGGCGGTCTGGTTGCGCCGGGGGCTGAAGCCCCGGGCTTGGCAGAAGCCGGCGCAGCAAGCGTTGCGATACGATCCCGAAGATCGCGCTGGTGAGTTGATACGGCTCCACCCCCATCTCCAGCAGCCGCGCGATCGCGCCCGCGGGGCTCGCAGCGTGAAGCGTCGACACCAGACGATGCCCCGACAGCGCCGCCTGCACCGCCAGCGACGCGGTTGCGCCGTCGCGGATCTCGCCGAGCATCAGCACCTGCGGGTCCTGGCGGAGAATGCTTCGCAGCGTCCGTTCGTAGGTCAATTCGCCGAACGGCGCGACTTCGATCTGCGTCACGCCTGGGATGTCGCGCTCGACCGGATCTTCCAGCGCGACGATGCTCAGCCCCGCCGACGTGGCGGCGATGTGCTCGAGCAGGGCGTAGATCGTCGTGGTTTTCCCCGAACCGGCCGGGCCGGTCAGGATCAGCATGCCGGAATCGGAACTGGCGAATTTCTCGAGTCCCGCCATCACGCCGCTGGGCAGGTTCAATTCGGTGAGCGTTCTCGGTTGCACGAGCTCCGCCGGCATGCGAACCGCCGCGCGCAGGCCATGCGTGGTCGGCATGATGGATAGGCGCAGGTCGATCGGCTTGGACGCGGACGGCACCTCCACCGTCGCCCGGCCCTCCTGCGGCACGTCGAGGCGGTACGTCAGCAGGTGGGCCATCACCATCAGCCGCGTGACCATGCTGCGCCCGGTGTTGGCGTCGACGTGATTGCGCGTTTCAAGCAGGCCATCCACGCGGAGGCGGATTTCGAGCCCATCGGCGGTTGGCTCGAGATGTACGTCGGAAGCGCGCCGCTTCACGGCTTCGTCGAGAACTTGATCGATCAGCAGGCGTGCGTCGATGTGGGGAACCGTCATCAAACGATTCTAGCGGTGAATTTCGCGCGCCGGCTCGACGCGGATTTGCGATTGCTGCTGCGCCGCGGTGTTCGGCGTCAACGCGCTGAAGACGACCGCGCCGGTCGCGATGCAGAACACGGCCGCTGCGGCGACTGAGCCGGCGACCCATTTCGCCTGCACGAACGAGATGTGCTGGATCACCTGATCGGCGATCGCGGTGGTTCCGGCGGCGGCGGCGGCGGGTTGCACGGCGGCGCTGGCGATCTGCTCCGCCAGCCCGGCCGGGGCGGTGGGGGAGAGCTTGCTGTACAGGTAATACGTCAACATTGTCGCCGGCAGCGTGCGCGAGCTGACCCCGAAGTAGCCGCGGAGCTTTTCCACCGCCCGGCTGACGCGCTTGCGCGCCGCTTCCTCGGCGGTGCCGAGAATGGCGGCGATCTCATCGAAGGTCTTGTGTTCGTAGAAGCGAAGAAGCACCGCTTTGCGATCCGTCTCGCGCAGGCTGGCCAGGGCGGCGTCCATGTCCCCCTCGTACTGCGGCCAGTTCCTTTCCGCTTCTTCAGACCAAACTGTCTTGGCCATTTCCGCGGCCCTTCTTTCGTGCCGCTTCCTCCGGGCGTTGATTTTCATCTGCCCGAGCGCGGCGAAACGGGTGGTGCTCAACAGCCACGAAGAGAGGACCGCCTCATGGCGGAGCGTGGCGGCCTTGCGGGCCAGGACGATGAACACCGCCTGCGTGACTTCCTCGGCGACGTGCCGATCACGGACAATGCGCTGCGCCGCTCCGTAAACGAAGTTGATGTGACGGTTCGTCAACGCCGCGAAGGCGTCCGGCGAACCCGTTTCCACATACTGCTGGAGCAGTTGCGCGTCATCCATGTCGTTGGCCGATCTGCAGGTAGTATGCACGAAGCGGCCGGGCGTCGGACATCGCGGTCTCAATTTTTTTACCCGCCGCCGGCGACCTACAATCGACCGGCCGATGCGACCGACCTCCTCCCGCCAGCGCCACGCCGAATTCCGTCGAACGATGGGGCAGCCCAAGGTCCAGGCCAACGGCGACGCCGCGAAGGATAAGTGGGGTGGGCGCAGATATTTAGGCGAATACGCGCGATGGCTCTGGCCCTATCGATGGGCCATCGCGGGCGTGCTGGTTATCGCGCTGATCACCGCCGCCATGGACATGGTCTGGCCGCTGGCGATCAAGCGCGTCATCGACAACCTCGCCGCTCCGGGCGACCCGGCGGCTAAGCTGCACCGGCTGAACATCCTGGGCGTCGCCGTCCTCGCGCTGCTCATCGTCAAGCAGCTACTCGATACCTACCGCGGGTACCGCACCGCCGCCCTCAACGCCAAGGTCATTTTCCGCCTGCGCAAGCGGCTCTTTCGCCGCTTGATCGGGCTGCCGCTGGTCGAGCTGTCGGATATGAAGTCGGGCGGGATCACCTCGCGCCTGTCGGGCGACGTCGACAGCGTCAGCGGACTGATTCAGATGGCATTGATCAGTCCGACCGTCGCGCTGATCCGCGTCGTGCTCACGATCGCGATCTTTTTCTTCCTGAGCTGGAAGCTGGCGATCGCCGCTCTCATCGCCATGCCGCCGATCGCGCTGGCGAGCATGATGTACATGCGCAAGGCTCGGCCGGTCTGGCGCTCGATCCGCGAGGACCGCTCGGAGATCGACGGGCGCGTGAACGAGACGTTCGGCGGGATCCGCATCGTCCGCGCCTTCCGCCGCGAGCCGCGCGAAGAACGCGGCTACGCGACCGGGCATCACACCTCGATCCGCAAGTCGCTCTACGCCGAGGGCGTTGAGCTCACGCTTGGCGCGGTGTGGGGCTTCATGATCCCGGCGACCAGCCTGCTGATCGTCTGGTACGGCGGGTGGTTATATCTGCGCGGCGAAGCGCAGATCGGCGACATCTTCGCGTTCCAGATCTACGCCGTATTGCTGCTGCAACCCATCTGGTCGATCGTGAACTCGATCAGCCAGACGCAGCGCGCCCTGGCGGCGATGGAGCGCGTGTTCGAAGTGCTCGCCCGCCCGCTCGACAAGCCAGACGCCCCGGACGCGATCGAATCGCCGCGGCAGGTGAAAACCATCGATTTTGATAACGTTTCCTTCGAATATCGCCCGGATACGCCGGTCGTGAAAGATTTCGATCTGCACGTGCCGGGCGGGTCGACGGTGGCGATAGTCGGTCCGAGCGGGGCGGGGAAGACGACGCTGACGGACCTCGTCGCGCGCTTCCATGATCCCACGTCGGGACGCGTCCTTCTCAATGGCGTCGATCTGCGTCACTTGCGTCTGCGCGGTTACCGCAGCTTGCTCGCCGTCGTGCAGCAGGAGGTTTTCCTCTTCGACGGCACAGTGCGCGACAACATCGCCTACGGCCGCCGCAACGTCACCGACGCCGAGGTCGAAGACGCCGCCCGACGCGCCAATGCGCACGAGTTCATCGATCGCCTGCCGGAAAAATACGACACGCTCATCGGCGAGCGCGGCTTCAAGCTCTCCGGCGGGCAGCGCCAGCGGCTCTCGATCGCCCGCGCGATTCTCGCCGATCCGCAGATCCTCATCCTCGATGAAGCCACCTCAAACCTCGACACCGAGAGCGAGCAGCTCATCCAGGCTTCGCTCGCCGAGCTGTTCAAGGGTCGCACGACGTTCGTCATCGCGCACCGGCTGAGCACCGTGGCGCACGCGGACATCATCGTGGCGATGGATCGCGGGCGGATCGTGGAAGTCGGCGCGCACACGGAGCTGATGGACCGCCGCGGGTTCTATTTCGACATGGTCGAGCGTCAGTGGCGCGCGTTCGCGCCGTCGTTCGACGCCGGCAGCACCGTCACAACTTAGCGCAACCCCCACATCAGACCTTTGCGCGTTTCTTGCCCGTTCCGAACACGGCCCGCGATAGTGCTTATGGAATAAGCACAGCGCGCATTAACCGTGCGGGTTAAACGGTTCACACCCGCCATAACACGCTGAAAACGACGCTTGGGCAAGTGGCACACCCTTTGCCAAGAGCGTCTCGAATGATCGGCGAATCACCCAATGCGTTCAAACTCAAACAAAGGGCAACAATGAGTTCAACAGTAGAAGAAATCATCGAAATGGAACGAGTCAGCGCGGACCCAACTCCCGAACCGCTCCCCAAGCCGCGGCGGCATCGTCGCCCCAAGGCGGTGCGCCTGCACGACGTCGCCAAGGCGGCGGGCGTGTCGGTCGCGACCGTCTCGATGGTCGTCAACAGCAACCCGCGCATCAGTCCCGCGACGCGCAAGCGCGTGCAGCGCTTCATCGAGCAGCTCGGCTACCTGCCGAACCGCGCGGCGCAGATCCTCAGCGGCGCACGCCAGCCGTCTCTGGCTGTCCTGCTCCCGGCGCAGCGGCACACGTTTGCGGACGTGTACTTCGGGGAGTTGATCAGCGGCATCGCAGATGCCGCTGCCAGGCATGGGCAGGCAATCGTGTTTGAACGCGCGACGCCGGAATTCGTCCGCTCGAAAAAGCACATCACGATGCTCGAAACCAAAGCCGCTGACGGAATGCTCATCCTGGGCTTCAACGACATGCACCGCTTCCTCGACGATTTCGCCGGCACCAAAGCCAATGTCATCGCCGTCGACAGCAAGCTGGCGCGCGACGGAACGATGGACGTGGTTGGCTGCGACTATCGCTCCGGCGCGCAGCAGGCGATGAATTACCTGCTCCAGCTCGGCCATCGCAAGATCGCCCTGATCACCGCGACGGGCGGCGGACGCTGCACGCGCGACGTCGTCGACGTCTATCGCGCCGCCATGTCCACCTACGGCGTCAAGCCCGCCGACGGCTGGTTCGCCGACGGTCGCCTCACCGAAGAGGGCGGCGACGAGGCGGCCGCGCAGATCCTTGGCAACTACCCCGAGATCACCGCGCTGTTCGCCGTGAACGACAAGATGGCGATCGGCGCACTGCACTACGCGACGCGGAAAAATCTCGCGGTGCCGCGCGATCTGTCGATCGTCGGCTTCGACAACCTGCGCCACGCCGCGTTCATGAACCCGTCGCTGTCGACGGTTCATCTCCCGCTGCACGAAGTCGGCGCCCGCGCCTGCGAACGCCTGATCGAGCGCATCAACGGCCGATCCGAGCCGACCGACGACCGACTCCCGACGCACCTGGTCGTGAGAAATTCGACCGGCCTGGCGCGCGATCTCGGTCCGCTGGCGGATTCGGCGGCGTAGAAAAAATGGTCATTGGTCACCTGTGATGAGTGGCAGGTGACCAATGACCATGCTTCGGGATGATCCGCCCGCAGTGTACAACTACCGCCGATGCTCCGTTCCCGGGCCGCACGAACTGCTGCGCTGCTGCTGCTCGTCGCGGTCGTATTCGGGCGAATCGCGACGCACGAGTTCGTCAACCTCGACGACGACAAGTTCCTCTACGCGAACGAGAAGTTGCTGCCGCCGACCTTCGCCGGGCTGGCGGAGGTCTGGCGCGGGCCGCACGCGCACCTGTATGTGCCGATCACGATGACGGCGTGGTGGATCGTCGCGCAGGCGGGACTGATCCGTGACGTGTCGGCGAGCGGCGGCGGGTCGGCGTATGCGCTCAATCCGTGGGTCTTTCACATCGCCAGCCTGCTCGTGCACGTCGCGAACGTGCTGCTGGTCCGTCGGATTCTCCGCGCGATCACGCGCGACGATCTCGCGAGCGTCATCGGCGCGGCGATCTTCGCCGTTCATCCGCTGCAAGTGGAAACGGTCGCCTGGGCGAGCGAGCTGAAAGATCTTTTGGCGGCGATGTTTTCGTTGCTGGCGATTGTTTCGGTCATCGAAGCGACACAAAATGACGCGAAACGACCGGCCGCGTGGTGGGGCGGGGCGATTGTCTGCTTCATCTTTGCGCTGCTGAGCAAACCGTCCGCCGTCACGCTGCCGATCATCGTCGCGGCGGTGCTGTGGATGATCGACGTGAAACCCCGGCGGGTGATTTTCATCGTCCTCATCGCCGGGCTCGCGATCGCGGCGCCGGTGGCGCTGGTGACGCGCGCCGTACAGTCGGCGGCGGATGTGCCGGCGACCGCGCTGTGGGCGCGGCCGCTGGTGGCGGGGGATGCGCTGGCGTTTTATCTGGCGAAAATCGTTTTTCCGCTCGGCCTGACAGTCGATTACGGTCGCACGCCTGCCGCGATTTTCGCGTCACGCGCGGCGTACTGGACGTGGATCATTCCCGGCGTCGTCACCGTCCTCGTCCTCGTCAGCCGCAATCGCGTGCTCCTGGGCGCGTGGATTATTTTCGTCGCCGCCGCCGGCGCGAATCTCGGCCTGCTGCCGTTTGATTTCCAGATCGTCTCGACCGTCGCGGATCATTACATCTACCTCGGCCTGTTCGGCGTCGCGATCGCGGTCGCGTGCGGCGTCAGCAAATGGCCGCGACTCGCTGGCGTCGCGGCGGCGGTCGTATTGATCTTTGCCGTCCTCACCTTCATCCAGGCCGGGCGATGGCGCGACTCGTTCTCACTCTGGAATCACGCGATCGCCGTGAATCCCCGCAGCGGCTTGGCGCACGGGAACCTCGGTGCGGCTCACCTGAACAACGGCGACGCCTACGCCGCGTTGCCGCTGCTGAACCGGGCGGCGGCACTCGATCCGAATGATCCGTTCGCGCAGTTAAATCTTATTCGTGCGAATCTCGCGACCGGCAACACCGCGGCAGCCGCCGACAGTGCGGAAAGGCTCGTCGTCGCCTATCGCCGCCGCGCCGACTTCAACCCGCAGCTCGTCGCCGCCGTTCTCGATCGCTTTGCCGCCGCCATCGCCGCGCGCGGCGACGCGACGTCCGCGCAGCGTCTGCAAGACGAGGCGGCGCGGCTGCGCAATCCATGAGAGACTTCCGCGCGCCGCCGGGTAAGATGGCATCCCATGCACCGCCAACCCGAACCGGAGCTGATGGACCACCCGGCCGAAGCGCAGGCGTACGCGGCGGCGGATTTTTCCGACGTCAACGCCGCGTTCGTCGATCGCCTCCTGAGCCTCACGTGGAATCTCAACGTCGCGCGCTGCGTCGATCTCGGGAGCGGTCCCGGCGACATCGCGATTCGTCTCGCGCAGCAGCGGCCGCTCTGGCACATCGACGCCGTCGACGCCGCCGAGCCGATGATCGCGCTGGCGCGCGTCGCCGTCGCGCAGGCGGGCGTCACGAACGTGCGGCTTCATCACGTCGATGCGAAGCAGACGAAGCTGGCCGCGGGATACGACGTGATTTTTTCCAACAGCCTGCTGCATCACCTGCCGGATCCGCTTCCGATGTGGCAGGAAATCCGCCGGCTCGCGCGGCCGGGCACGATCGTTCTCGTCCGCGACCTGGTCCGCCCGGCGAGCTATGATCTGGCGGAAGAAATCGTGGAGCAGTACGCGGGCCGCGAGTCGAACACGCTGAAACAGGAATATTATCGCTCGCTGCTCAGCGCGTTCACGCCCGCCGAGATGCGCGCGCAGCTCGAGAAGTCTGGCTTGAGCGAGCTGGAAATCCGCCAGGCGAGCGATCGGCACGTCGATGTATCCGGCGTGCTGACCTAGCATCAGACACATGAACGTGCTCTCCCGCTACGCGCGATGGCTGCACCTGAAATGGCCGGCCGGGACGGTGGAGAATCTCCCCCGCGTCAACGAAGACGGTTCGACGAACGTTCCCGGTCTCTACGTCGTTGGAGATCTGACGGGAATCCCGCTCCTGAAATTTTCCAGCGACACCGGCGCGCGCGTCGTTCGTCTCATGGCGCAGGATCGTCAAACTTCTGATCATCTTGATCTGGTCATCATCGGCGCGGGGGTCTCCGGCATGGCCGCCGCGCTCGAAGCAAAGAAGCTCGGACTGAAGTTCGAGATTCTCGAATCTTCCGAAGCGTTCTTTACCGTCGTCAATTTTCCGGCGCGCAAGCCGATCTTCACTTATCCGAGCGGCATGACGCCCGCGGGGGATCTGCAATTCCGCGAGGAAGTTCATCCGAAGGAAACGCTTCTCGAAGACCTTCGTCGCGAAACAGTGGGGATCACACCGCGCCGCGCGGCGGTTGAATCCGTCACGCGCAAGGGCGACCTGCTTCAGGTCAATCTCGAAGGCGACGACGCTCCGCTCCTCGCCCGCCGCGTCATCGTCGCGATCGGCCGATCGGGAAATTTCCGTAAGCTCGAAGTCCCCGGCGAAGACCTCGACAAGGTCTACAACCGCCTGCACGACCCGAAAGACTTCGCCGGCAAGAAAATCGTCGTCGTCGGCGGCGGCGACAGCGCCCTCGAAACGGCGATCGCGCTGGCGGAGGTCGGCTGCGACGTGACGATCGCCTACCGCGGCGCGCAGTTCAGCCGTCCAAAGCCGGACAACATCGAGCGCCTTGCGGCGCTGCCGGTCAAAGTGCTGTTCGTCACACGCGTCGCGGAAATCCGACAGGACGAAGTGGTGCTCACCGCAGCCGATCGTGGGGTGGGCGTCTCGCCCGCGCGGTTGCCGCGAAGCGGCTGGCCGCCGCAATCGCTCGGGCAAGATGCCCAAGCCACCAACATTCCGAACGACGCCGTCTTCACCATGATCGGCCGCGAGCCGCCGCTCGAATTCTTCCGCAAGTCCAGCGTGAAAATCCGCGGCGAATGGCGTGTCGCCAACATCGTCGGACTCGTCGCGTTCGTCTTGTTCTGTTTCTGGTTGTACCACTGGAAAAGCGGCCACGCGTTGCCGTTCGTTGGCGGCCTTCCGGCATGGCTCAACTTCAACCCCTCGCGCGTCGGCACGTGGTTTACCGATCGGACGACGCTGCTCGGCACGATCGCGCACTCCGCATCCGGGCGAGCGTTTTATTACACGCTGGCCTACTCGACCATCATCGTCGTGTTCGGCATCCGCCGGATCCGCCGGCGGAAAACGCCGTATGTGAAATGGCAGACGCTGACGCTGATGGCGATTCAGGTTTTCCCGCTGTTCATCCTGCCGGAGATTCTGCTGCCGTACCTCGGGAGCAACGGCGCGTTCGACAGCGGCGCGGGGTTATGGATCAAGAACACATTCTTCCCGGGCGAAAGCTGGTGGCGCGCGTACGGTTTTGTGCTCGCGTGGCCGCTGTTTGTCTACAACTGGTTTACCGCCGAACCGATCTGGGGATGGCTGGTGCTCGGGTTCCTCCAGACATTCGTGGCGATCCCGGCGATGGTTTATTTCTGGGGGAAGGGCGCCTACTGCGGATGGATCTGCTCGTGCGGCGCGCTCGCCGAGACGCTCGGCGACACGCACCGCCACAAGATGCCGCACGGCCCGGCGTGGAACCGTCTGAACCTCGCGGGCCAGGTCATTCTCGGCGTCGTCGGCGTGTTGATGCTGCTGCGAATCCTCGGATGGATCTTCGGCCCGGAATCTGCGCCAGCGCGCTTGTTCAAGCTCGGCTTCGAAGGCCAACTCGGATACGGCTGGACGGTCGATCTCTTTCTCGCCGGCGTGGTCGGTTACGGCCTCTACTTCTGGTTCTCCGGCCGGGTCTGGTGCCGGTTCTTTTGTCCGCTCGCGGCGTTGATGCACATCTATCACCGCTTCAGCCGCTTCCGAATTCTCGCGGACAAAAAAAAGTGCATCTCGTGCAACGTCTGCACGGCCATCTGCCACCAGGGGATCGACGTCATGAATTTCGCCAACAAGGGCGAACCGATGGCCGATCCGCAATGCGTCCGCTGCTCGGCGTGCGTCGCCGCGTGCCCGACCGGCGTGCTGTCGTTCGGGCAGGTCGATCCGCGGACGAATGAGACGGTCAAAACCGATCCCGCGTGGCTCGCCGCGTCGCCGGTGCTGATGCGCGAGATCGGAATCAACGGGCGACCACATCGCGTTTAGTTGCCGCGCATCTCCTGCTCAACTCACAAGATGCGCGCGACCCCCTGATCAGGGAA
>JAXDMN010000467.1:0-6969 GCA_034666045.1 Phycisphaerales bacterium
TGAAGAAGCCGGACGGCTCGCTCTCGATCGATGGGATCTTCTGCCCGAACGAATCGACCACCTTCGGCATGCTCCGCGCGCTGCAGGACGGCAAGCTGGCGGGCAAGGTGAAGTTCGTCGGGTTCGACACGTCAGAAAAATTGATCGAGGGACTTCAGAAGGACGAGATCCACGCGCTGATGGCGCAGAACCCGTTCAAGATGGGCTACGAGGGCGTCAAAGCGATGGCGACGTACCTGCGCGACCAGCAGTCGATCCAGGATAAGAAGATCGACACCGGCGCGATGCTGATCACCAAGGCGAACATGAACGAGCCGGCGGTGAAGGAGCTGCTGAATCCGCCGAAGGAGTGAAGTGGATTGGGATTTGCAATTTGCAATTTGCGATTTGCGATTTGCGATTGAAGAAAGAGTGTGTCTTGTCTTTTTCAATTGCAAATCGCAAATTGCAAATTGCAAATTCACGGGTCGCCGGCTTGCCAAATATCTCTATCGAACGTACGTTCGCTAATGATCCATGATGTCCCCTCCCCGCCTGGAAATGCTCGGCGTCCGCAAGCGGTTCGGCGCGACGATCGCGCTTGATGGCGTCGATTTCGCCGTCGACCCGGGGTCGGTCCATGCGCTGGTCGGCGAGAACGGCGCGGGCAAAAGCACGCTCATGAAAATCCTCGCCGGGGCGCTCAAGCCGGACGAAGGACAGCTCCGCCTCGATGGCGAATCGTTCGCGCCGATGAATCCGCTCGCCGGCCGACGCGCGGGCGTCGCGATGATTTATCAGGAGCTCTCGCTCTGCCCGCATCTTTCGGTTGAAGAAAACATCCTGCTCGGCATGGAGCCGACCGTCGCCGGCTGGCTCAAGCGCGGCGAGATCCGCGCGCGGGCGCGCGATGCGCTCCAGCAGCTCGGCCACGCTGACATCTCGCCGAAAGCGCGCGCGGGGACGCTGTCGATCGCGAAGCAGCAGCTCGTGGAGATTGGCCGCGCCGTCGCGGTCGGCTGTCGCGTGCTCGTGCTCGATGAGCCGACGAGCAGCCTGACGCAGGCGGACACGCAGCGGCTGTTCCAGCTCGTCGCGACGCTGAAGAATCGCGGGCATGCGATCGTCTACATCTCGCACTTCCTCGAGGAAGTGAAACAGGTCGCCGACAAGCTCACGGTGCTGCGCGACGGGCGCAGCGTCGGCACGCGAGACGTCGCGGGCGCGAGCATCTCGGAAATCATCGGGCTGATGGTCGGGCGGCAGATGGAAGATCTCTATCCGCGCTCGCCGCGACAGCCGGGCGAGGCGATCCTGGAGCTCGACGCTCTTGCCGGAAAATCCAAGCCGCGTAACGCAAGCCTCCAGCTCCGTCGCGGGGAAGTGCTCGGCATCGCGGGGCTGATGGGCGCGGGGCGGACGGAATTGCTGCGCACGATCTTCGGCCTTGATGCGGTACGCTCGGGGCGCGTGCGCGTCGGAACGTTCATCGGCAATCATTCGCCGACGCGCCGCCTGCGCGAGGGCGTCGGCATGCTCAGCGAAGACCGCAAGGGCGAGGGTCTCGCGCTGAACCTCTCGATCGCCGACAACATGACGATGTCGAACCTCGCGCCGCTCGGCCCGCCCGGCCTGGTCGCGCCGCGCCGCCAGGACGCCGCTGCGCGGAAGTGGATTGCGCCGCTCGCGATCAAATGCCGCAGCCCGCGGCAGCCAATTGGCCAGCTTTCAGGCGGAAATCAACAAAAAGTCGCGATCGCCCGGCTGCTGCACCACGACGTCGACGTCCTGCTGTTAGATGAGCCGACGCGCGGCATCGACGTCGGCAGTAAAGCGCAGATCTACCGCCTGATCGACGAGCTCGCCTGCGCCGGCAAAGCGGTGCTGATGGTCAGCAGCTATCTGCCGGAGCTGCTCGGCACGTGCGATCGCGTCGCGGTGATGTGCCGCGGCGTGCTCGGGCCGGCGCGGGATGTCGAACAACTCGACGCGCAGCAGATTATGATGGAAGCCACGGGCAACTAAATTTTCCCCATGACGAAAACGTCCACCCCCGAAAACCCGCTGCCGCTCGAGCACCGCCCGCCGCAGACCTCCAACGCGATCGCGCCGCAGACGTGGATCGGCTGGCTCAACATCTTCGGCAGCTTCCTCGCGCTGCTGGCGATCTACGCGTTCTTTTACTTCCAGGCGGAGCGCTTCGGCGATGCGCGCACGCTCGAGACGCTGATGCGGCAGATGACCATCGTCGCCATCGCGGCAATGGGCATGACGCTCATCATCGTCTCCGGCGGAATTGATCTGTCGGTGGGATCGCAACTGGCGGTGGTCGCGGTCGCCGTCGCGCTGATTCTCAAGGCGGGCTACAACCCGTGGCTCGCGGCGCTGGGCGGCATCGGCGCGGGCGCGGCGTGCGGGTTGATCAATGGCCTGCTCATCACCGGTCTGCGCGTGGTGCCGTTCATCGTCACGCTGGGCACGCTCGGCATCTTTCGCGGCGTCGCCAAGCAACTGGCACATCATCAGCCTGTGAACGCGAAGCCGAAGGGCTTGGAAAACCTCACCGCGTCCCTCGGCGACGGCCAGCGCTGGATGCTCGTGCCGCCCGGCGTCTGGATCATGCTCATCATCGTCGCCGCGACGGCATTGATGTTGCGCTATTCGCGATTCGGGCGGCACGTCGTCGCGGTCGGATCGAACGAGCAGACCGCCCGCCTCTGCGGCGTTCGCGTCAACCGCACGAAGATCCTCGTCTACACGCTGGCCGGCGCGCTCACCGGCGTCGCCGGCATCATGCTCTTCAGCCGACTCACGCAGGGAGACCCGACCTCCGCGGCCGGCGATGAGCTGGACATCATCGCCGCCGTCGTCATCGGCGGCGGCAGCCTCTCGGGCGGCGAAGGCTCGCCGCTGGGCACCTTGATCGGCGCCGCGATCATGCAAATCATTTCCGCCGGCGGCGCGCACCTCGGCTGGGAGAACTCTTCCCAGGAAATCATCACCGGCGTGATCATCGTGATCGCGGTGACGCTCGATCGTCTGCGTCACCGCCGGGCGGCGGCGAGCGAAGGGTAAGAGGAGATTTGAAACCACAGATGAACACAGATGAACACGGATAAGAGCAGGCGTTTATATCGGTGTTCATCTGTGTGCATCTGTGGTTCCACCATCATTTGAAGCGATCCAGGCCGAGAAACTCGATGGGCAGATCGCTCTTGTCATGCATCGCCAGGTCGGCGAGCGCTTCGCCTATTACGGACGCGAACTTGAAGCCGTGGCCGCTGAAGCCGCAGGCGAGGGTGACGCGCGGATGCAGCGGGTGGCGGTCGAGGATGAAGTGATGGTCCGGGCTGTTCGTGTACATGCAGATGCGCATGGACATGAGCGGGCCGTCGGCGTCCGGGAGGAAGCGTTTCAGTGCGGGGCGGAATGAGTTTTCGTCGTTGGCGCGGGGCGTGCGATCGATCGTGTCGGGATCGGTCGCGGGGCCCGGGGCGTGGTGGGCGATTTTGAGGCCGGGGCATTCGGGGGTGAGGGGGAAGCCGTAGTGGAGCGTGCCGTCGGCGTTGTCGATGGCCCAGACGGGGAGGACGCCGAGCTGGAAATAGTCGCGGCGAAGGGGTTGGACCCAGCCCATGACTTGTCGCGTCACGAGCAGTTTTACGCCGAGATCGGTGACGAGTTTGTCGCTCCAGGCGCCGCCGCAGAAGAGGAGTTTTTCGGCGTGATAGGTTTGCCGCGGCGTCGTCACCGTCGCGCCGCGCTCGTCGCTTTGCCAACGAATGACCGGCTCATTTCCGTGAATCATCGCGCCGTGTCGCATCGCGAGGTCGACGTGGGCGCCAATCGCGAGCTCGGGAACGAGGAAGCCGGCCTGGTATTCGAATAGTCCGACGAAATCGTCGGGGACGTGGAACTGGGGGAAGAGGTTGAGCAATTCCGCGCGCGTGTGCAGCTCGTACGGGAGCCCGTGCTTTCGCGAAGAGGCAAGCGAGCCGGCGACAACCTCTCCGTCGGGTTTAC
Source organism: Phycisphaerales bacterium (assembly GCA_034666045.1). Lineage (GTDB taxonomy): Bacteria > Planctomycetota > Phycisphaerae > Tepidisphaerales > Tepidisphaeraceae > JAICTV01. Next base: position 4,003 of record JAXDMN010000467.1, read on the forward strand.
CGAGATAGAGACCGCCCGTCATGTGAAGCACTTTGACGAGCGCTTCGTCTTCGAGTTGTTTCCACAATTGAAAGCTGCGCTGGAGCAGTGGGACGTAGTCCGGGTGCTCGTAGTATGCGGTGCGGATCATCCGCGAGTAGCCGTGCGAGCTCCCCTTGTTGTGCGGGATGTCGAACTGTTCGAGGCCGAGCACGCGCACGCCGCGGCGGGCGAGGTGGTAGCAGGCGGCGGAGCCCATGCCGCCGACGCCGACGACGATCACATCAAAACCTTCGTCCATGATGGCGGGTATGATACCGGCGATGCGGGTTGCTTCACTGTTCGTCGCGTTGCTGCTGACCGCTGCGGCGGCGCAGGCGCAGACGCTGACCATTCGCGGCTGCCATCGCCTGCCGGCGAAAGATTTTCAGGGTCTCAGCGGCATCACCTTCGCCGGCGAGAACAAATTCTTCGGGGTGCTCGAGTGGGAATCGCAGATCGTCCCGATGCTGATCACCTTCGCCGCGGACGGGGATGTCGAGTCGTTCATTCCGGGACCGCCGGTGAAAGTCGCCGGCGGGAAAGATCTGGAAGGCATCGCATTTTTGCCCGGCCGCGCCGAAAAACTGTTGATCAGCGATGAATCGCCGAGGATTTTCGAAGTGAATATCGCCGACGGCAAGGTTGTGCGCACATTGCCGGCGCCGGACGTGTTCAAGCAGATCGTTCCGAACTACGGCTTCGAATCACTCACGTACAGCGTCGACGGTAAGTCGCTCTGGGTCGCCAACGAGCGGGCCCTGAAAATCGATGGCAATCCGCAAACGCCCGCGACGCCGATCAGCGCCGTCACCCGCGTGCGGCTTCAGCGTTATGAGATCGACGGCGAAAAGGCGACGCCGCGCGAGCAGTTCGAGTATGAAACGTCCGGCGTGCACGACTGGGGCGGGACGATCGGCCTGTGCGATCTGGCCGCCCTGCCGGACGGCCGGCTGCTCGCGCTCGAGCGATCGGCGGCGAAGAATTTTTCCGGGCAGGTCAGCATTCGCAGCCGGATTTTTGTGATCGATACCGCCGGCGCGACCGACATCAGCAAGCCGCCGTATGACAGGGGGCTGGTCGGCCAGGCCAACGTCAAAGTGAAGAAGACGCTGCTGTGGGATGGGTTCGTCTGCGACGCGGACGGTGAAAATCTCGAGGGGTTGTGTCTCGGCCCGCGGCTGGGCGGCGCGGACGAAAATCGCTGGGCCGTCGTGGGGGTCGTTGACAACACGGATGGTGGACTCGGCGTCAGTAAACCATCGCTCATTTCGTTCGAGTTGAACCTCAAAGCGCGGCCCGCGGCGTCGGCGCCGGCGAAGGGCGACACAAGTGTCGCCCCTACAAAAAGATGATCACTTCGGCGACACTGCGGCGCACATGGCCGCCGTAAGTTCTGAATCATTTCTGTACGATCCGATCCCGTTGCTCGACGACGTCGCGGCGTCGGCGCGAACGATGCCGTTCGCTGCGAAATCCACGGCCGACGCGCGGGCGTGGCAGAAACGTGCGCGAGCCGCAGTCGAGAATTGCCTGGGCTTTCTCGACACGCCGAAAGTCGCCGCGAAGCCGCGCGAGATCGAGGCGGTCGATCGCGGGTCATACATGCGGCACAAGATCGTCATCCGCACGTCAGACAAATCCGAGCTGCCGCTCTACCTGCTCGTCCCGAAGAACCTGAAATCGCGCACACCGGTCGTCCTCGCGCTGCACGGGCACGGCTACGGCGTGAAGGACATCGTCGGCCTGTGGGAAGACGGCACCGAGCGCAAGACCGCTGACGGCTATCACCGCGACTTCGCCTGCGAGCTCGCGGAGCGCGGGTTCATCGTCGCCGCGCCGGAGATTTCCTGCTTCGGCGAGCGGCAGATGGGCAACCTCGCCGAGTTCCGCGCGGTCGGGCTGAACGGCACGTGCTACAACGTCGCGACCTACGCGATGATGCTGGGCAAATCCGCCGCGGGGCTGCGCGTGATGGACGCGATGCGCGTCGTCGACTATCTCATCTCGCGCAAGGACGTCGACGCGGAACACATCGGCGTGATGGGCATCAGCGGCGGCGGGATGCACGCATTCTTCTCGGCGGCGGTCGATCCGCGCATCAAGGCGGCGGTCGTCAGCGGGTATTTTTGTGACTGGCGGCACAGCATCCTTTCGATCTTTCATTGCACGTGCAATTTCGTGCCCGGTTTGCTTAACTTGGGCGAGCTGAGCGACCTCGCCGGGCTGATCGCGCCGCGGCCGCTGCTGGTCGAGCACGGCTATCGCGACGACATCTTCCCGATCGAGCACGTGAAGCGCACGGTCAACACGGCAAAGCGCGCGTGGAAAGTTTTCGGCGCCGACCGGGACTTCGCCACCGATTACTTCGAGGGCCGACACCGAATCAACGGTCCCGCGGCGTACGAATTTCTCTCGAATCATCTGGGCCTGGAAGAAAGCAGAAAGTGAGACGCTTCGATGAAGCTCTGCATCAGCTACTGGTCGATCGCCGGCGGCGGCGCGGGTTCGCGCCCCGTCGCCGAGGCGATGAAGGAAGCGAAGGCCGCCGGCTTCGACGGCATTGAGCTGGCGATCGGGACGGAAGGCGTGCTGCACACGCAGTCCGATCAGCGGACGTGCGAGTCGGCGCGCAAGCTCGCCGAGGAGCAGCAGCTCGCGCTGGAAACCGTCGCCGCGGGTCTGACGTGGGGTTGCAGTCCGACAGATCCGAACCCCGAGACGCGGCAGAAGTCGATCCGCCTGCACGCCGATGCGCTTCAGCGCGCCGCGTGGTTGGGCGCGAGGGCGATGCTGATGGTTCCGGGCGCGGTCGTCATCCCGTGGGACAGTTCGTACGGCCCGGTGAAATACGACCAGGCCGTCGAGTGGGCCAGAGCGGCGGCGAAGCAGCTTGCGCCGATCGCGGAAAAGCTCGGCGTGCAGCTTTGCCTGGAAAATGTCTGGAAC
>JAXDMN010000468.1:0-9236 GCA_034666045.1 Phycisphaerales bacterium
GACGCCATGAAATTGACGTTGTCGGTCAGGTCCTTCCACGTGCCGGCGACGCCGCGCACGTTCGCCTGGCCGCCGAGCTTTCCTTCGGTGCCGACCTCGCGGGCCACGCGCGTCACTTCCGATGCGAAGGCGTTGAGCTGGTCCACCATCGTGTTGATCGTGTTTTTCAGCTCGAGGATTTCGCCGCGCACGTCGACGGTGATCTTCTTCGACAAGTCGCCGTTCGCGACCGCCTTGGTCACGTCGGCGATATTGCGCACCTGCGACGTGAGGTTGCCGGCCATCAAATTGACCGAATCAGTGAGGTCCTTCCAGGTGCCGGCGACGCCGCGCACATCGGCCTGGCCACCGAGCTTGCCGTCGGTGCCGACCTCGCGCGCCACGCGCGTCACTTCGGCGGCGAACGACGAGAGCTGGTCCACCATCGTGTTGATGGTGTTCTTCAATTCGAGGATTTCCCCCTTCACGTCGACCGTGATCTTCTTGGAAAGGTCGCCTTTGGCGACGGCGGTCGTCACGGCGGCGATGTTGCGGACCTGGCTGGTCAGGTTCGACGCCATCGAGTTCACGGAATCGGTCAGATCCTTCCACGTGCCGCCGACGCCGCGCACTTCCGCCTGGCCGCCGAGCCGGCCTTCGGTGCCGACCTCGCGGGCCACGCGCGTCACTTCCGACGCAAAGCTGTTGAGCTGGTCCACCATCGTGTTGATGGTTTCCTTCAGCTCGGCGATTTCGCCTTTTACGTCGACGGTGATCTTCTTCGACAAGTCGCCGTTCGCGACGGCGGTCGTCACCGACGCGATGTTTCGCACCTGTGCCGTAAGGTTCGCGGCCATGGAATTCACCGAATCGGTGAGATCCTTCCACGTACCGGCGACGCCCTTGACGTCGGCCTGGCCGCCGAGCTTTCCTTCGGTACCCACTTCACGTGCCACGCGCGTCACTTCGGATGCGAACGATCGGAGCTGGTCCACCATGGTGTTCATGGTGTTCTTCAGCTCCTGGATTTCGCCCTTCACGTCGACGGTGATCTTCTTCGACAAGTCGCCGCGCGCGACGGCGGTCGTCACGGCGGCGATGTTACGCACCTGCGCGGTGAGGTTGCCGGCCATGCTGTTTACGGAGTCGGTCAGGTCCTTCCACGTGCCGGCGACGCCCTTGACCTTCGCCTGGCCGCCGAGCTTTCCTTCCGTACCCACTTCGCGGGCCACGCGCGTCACTTCCGAGGCGAACGAGCCAAGCTGGTCCACCATGGTGTTGACGGTCTTGGCCGTGCGCAAAAATTCGCCTGCGAGCGCGCGGCCTTCGATTTCGAGGGCCATCGTCTGCGACAGGTCGCCCTTGGCGACGGCGCCGATCACGCGGGCGGTTTCCGACACCGGGTGAACGAGATCGCTGATCAGCGCGTTGATCGAAACGACCTGCGATCGCCACGCCCCGGTCGCCGGGCCGATCGAGGCGCGCTGCGAGATCTTTCCTTCCTTACCGACGACGCGGCTGAGCCGCTCGAGCTCTTCGGCCATCCGCTCGTTGAGCGTGATGCACTCGTTGAATGCGTCGGCGATCTTGCCGTCGGTGCCTTCGAGATCAACCGACAGCCGCGCGCGGAAATCGCCGCGCTTGAACGCGAGCAGCGCTTCGAGCAGCTTGGATTTTTGCAGCCCGCCCTCCGCGGACGGCCTCATGCGACCGCCGGAGCGTTGCAGCAACTCGGAGATCGGAGGTTGACCTTCCAGGACCTCTTCCGCGCCGGAGCGCGCGCGCGTCGTGGTGGCGGCGGCTGCGGGCGCAGCGGCCCGTTTGCCGCGCCCATTCGTGACTCCATTTCCGTTGCCGTTTTTCGAGCCCGATGTGTGCCTGCGCGGCGTCTCACTCTTCGCCATAATGATCTCCCGCTACCCCAGGAAATGGGTGTAGAAGATGGATGTGGTTGGACTGGCAGCCTGTGTTGCCGACCTTGGCAACATTCATTTACGACGAGCCGCCGATCAGGTGCCGCTGCCCGCAGTGGAGGCAGTGCGCTGCAGCTCGGAAGGCCGCACGAACGCCGGCGGCTTCCACGCTGTTGACCACGTCGGTGAATCCATTCCTCGTCGAGGCGCCGTATCTTGTCCCAACCGCCCAATAGGTCCATTTTCGACCTTACACGACGACTTGCTGCCGTGACAATCAAGAAAATCCAATAGTTTTCGCCATAGGTAGCGTACGTGGGGCGGGTTACGTTCTGGCGGGGCAATGATTTTGGCGCCGCCATGCCGTCTATCATGACAAAGCGGGCTCATCTGGAGATTCTGCCCATGCGACGCTTCTTCGTCGCCGACCTCGGCCTCCGCGGCGACCTCAAGGCCACCGCAGAATACCGATACGAACAACTCGAACAGATCCCCGGAGCGGCCGAGCTGATCGTCCAGTTCGCCACCAACCTTTACCGTTCCCCCGAGGAGTTCGAACTGGCACTCGCCCGCGGCAAGGAGCACCTGCGCTATCGCTGGTGCGCCAGTGCCGAGACCGCCGGCATCACGACCCTCAGAAATGACGGCCAGCTCGCCTCCCTCGCGATCCTCGCCAGTGGCGTGAAGCCCGAGGCGGACCGGCTGACGCTCGATGCGTTTCAGACGCACTTGCTCCGCGAGTTGCACGGCACGCAGTACGAGCCTGCGTTCGGCTTGCGCGAAGTCGCGGATCGCCCGCTCGTCGCCGTCGTCGCCTTCGCCTCGCCGACCGACCAGACCGACCAGGTCCTGGTCGCCTTGGCGGACCGCTGCTTCGCGGCGGCGTATTTCCGGTACCTCAACCTCGCGTAATCCTCACGAGTTGGAAGCGCGCGCGGCGGCGTTGTACGCTTATGAGCCGCGGCTATCCCGGTTCGCGCGGGAGCGTAGCTCAACGGTTAGAGCAGGGGACTCATAATCCCTTGGTTCTCGGTTCGAATCCGAGCGCTCCCATTCAAGTCCCTGATTTGCCGCGGTTTCACAAGTTGTGATCTAAAGCGCACTCTCGTTGCGATCGACGGTGCTGATGCGTATCACTTCGGTCACGGGGTAGAAGAAGATCTTCCCGTCGCCGACTTCGCCGGTGCGCGCGGCGGCGATGATCGTCTCGACGACGCGCGCGGTCTCTTCCGTTTTGCAACAGATCTTCAACTGGATTTTTGGGACGAATCCGACGTCCATCTTCGCGCCGCGATAGCGCTCGGTATGCCCGCCCTGGCGGCCGTAGCCTTTCACTTCGACGGCGGTTGCGCCGAGGATTCCGATCTTGGCCAGCGCGGTTTTGACGGCGTCTAGCTTCTGTGGCTTGATGATCGCTTCAATCATTTGCATGCGGAGTCTCCTTCAGTCGCGGAAACGCTAAGCATATCCAGGCGCGAAGCAACACGCCTGTGCGCGCGAACACGCGAGCGGCTCCGCGCGCCGCTCGCGTGTTGCGATTCAATCGCCGTTCCGGGGCCCGCGCAATCAGGCTGGTGCGACGATCGATTTTGCACTAGCCGGGATGGCCGAGCCCGCGCCGGCGCCCGAGCCGTGGCCCGAGCCGCTGTCGGAGATCGCGCCGCCGAAGACGTCGTCCTCGAGGTTGTAGCCGCTCTCGCCGTGCTGGCTGAGATCGAGTCCGTCCGTCTCGTCGCTCTCGGTCACGCGCAAGCCCATGACCACGTCGACGAGCTTGAGCAAGACGAACGCGCCGACGAGGGCAATCACCCAGGTGATGCCGGTCGCCAGCAACTGCGCCGTGATCAGGCTAGTCCCGCCGGTGATGAGGCCGAACTTCTCGGCGGTGTAGGTGGCCGGGACGTTGCTGACGGCGAAGACGCCGGTCAGGATCGCCCCGAGCGTGCCGCCGACGCCGTGCACGCCGAACGCGTCCAGCGAATCGTCGTAGCCCATCGCATGCTTGAGCGAGGTCGCCGCGAAGAAGCAGACGATGCCGCCGAGCAGGCCCATGATGATGGCGGACATCGGGCTGACGAATCCGGCGGCCGGCGTGATCACGACCAAACCGGCGACCGCGCCGGAAATCGCGCCGAGCACCGTCGGCTTGCCGCTCTTGAGCCACTCAGCGAACATCCAGCCGAGCGTCGCGGCGGCGGCTGCAAAGTGCGTCGTCACGAGCGCGCTGCTCGCCAGGGCGCCGGCGCCCAGGGCCGAACCCGCATTGAACCCGAACCAGCCGACCCACAGCAGGGCCGCGCCGATAACCGAGATGACCACGCTGTGCGGCGGCATCCCGACCGTGCCGAAGCCCTTGCGCTTGCCGAGCACCAGCGCCGCGACCAGCGCGGAAACACCCGAGCTGATGTGCACGACCGTGCCGCCGGCGAAGTCGATCGCGTTGATCTTGCCGCCGTTCCACGCGTTGAGGAATCCGCCCTTGCCCCAGACCATGTGGGCCATCGGGCAGTAGATGAACAGCAGCCACAGGATCGAGAAGACCAGCATGGAGCTGAACTTGATTCGTTCAGCGTACGCGCCGCTGATCAGCGCGGGCGTGATGATCGCGAACATGAGCTGGTAGATCATCCAAGTCGTGTGCGGAATAGTGGGCGCATACTCCGACGGCTCAGCGCCGACGCCGCTGAGGAACAGGAAGCGGAATCCGCCGAAGAACGCGTTGCCCGCGTCGAACGCCAGGCTGTAGCCGATCACCGCCCAGACGATCGTCACGACCGCCATGAGGATGAAGCTCTGCATCATCGTCGCGAGGACGTTTTTGCGACGAACCAGACCGCCGTAGAAGAGGGCGAGCCCCGGACCGGTCATCATGAGGACCAGCGCGGTGGAAACGAGCATCCAGGCGTGATCACCGGTGTTCACTTCCCATTTGGTTCCGTCGGCAGCGCTTCCGATGAGCACTTGGGACGTGTCAACCGGTGCGGCCGCCACTGCCGCCGCCGCAGAAGGCGCAGTCGTCGGTGCAGCAGCAGCGTCCGGCGGAGTCGCCTGCGCCATCGCGAGCGCGGGGAGCGCCAGCAATGCGAGCAGGACCATCGGGATCATGAAACCTACGCGCCAAATCGGCGCGCAACGGGGGCGCGGCATGGGTAACCTCCAATTGCCAGGGACTCTAAAGAGAACTCGTTTCAACGGCGCAGAGGAACACACTCCCCGCACGCCACTCTCACGTCACAGTGCTTTCTCGTTTCGATCGCCGGTGCGAATGCGGATCACTTCGTTCACGGGCAAGACAAAGATCTTCCCGTCGCCGACTTCGCCGGTGCGGGCGGCTTCCACGATCGCGTTGACGGCACGCGTGACGTCGCCGTCCGCGACGCAAATCTCTAGTTTGACCTTCGGGACGAAGCCGACGTCCATCTTCGCGCCGCGGTATCGCTCGGTGTGGCCCGCCTGTCGGCCGTAACCCTTCACCTCCATTGCGGTAACCCCGAGGATGCCCAACTCCGCAAGCGCCGTTTTCACGGCGTCGAGCTTCTGCGGCTTGATCACCGCTTCAATCATCTGCATCGCATCACCTTCTCCTGCTGGTGCCCAATTGCTAAGCGGGTGGTTGATGGCCCCGCAGCCGGGTTACGTCTTAGGCAAAGAAGGTGCCAGATAGCAAAATGAGAAATTCACGGAGGGGTAATGCGTGTTTTCAGGGGCAACGCGCGGGTTTCTTCAGGATTGCCGCTCTGGAGAGCAGCTTAAAACATCGGCGTAGGATCGCGCCGGGCGAGCCGATTGCACAAGGTGCGCGCAGCTGTTCATTCCGGCTGGCCGGGGCGCGCGCCGATGAAAACAGAGCGACTGGAGGACGGCCTCAATCTCTGCATGTTGGAACGCCTGTGTGCTGCAATTACGAAGAGGTGCCACGTAATCTTTCTCGCGCGCAAAATTCACAGATGCGGCGAAAACCCAATAAAACAGGCATTTTGTCCGAAGCCTCAGGCGCGAAGTCCCGCAAGGCCGAGGCGGGGTGTGACCGATGCTTAGTTGTTCAGCAGACTTCGTCCAGCACATGTTCGGCGACAAAGATGGGGACGGACGTCGCGATGCCGAGCGCGATCGCGTCGCTCGGGCGGCTGTCGATTTCGACCGTCTTGCCGTTCTGGCGGATGTGAATACGCGCGAAGAAGGTGTGGTTCTCCAGGTCGTTGATCTCGATCTGTGAGATCTCCCCGCCGAGCTGGTCGATGATGTTCGCGAGCAGGTCGTGCGTCAGCGGCCGCGGCGTCGGGATGCCCTTGAGCCGCCGATCGATCGCATACGCTTCGCCGGAGCCGATAACGATCGGGAACGTTCGTTCGCCGTCGACCTCCTTGAGCATGATGATCTGCTGGTCCTGCATCTCGGAAATGATGATTTTGTGCAGTTCCATCTGGATCGACATGTTCGTGTGCTCCATAGCGTCGGGGATCGACGGTAATCCTGCTTGCGCAACGGTGTCAAGCGCAATGTCCGGCCGTTCATGATAGGGACCGCTGGGGAGGTGGCGCTGCGCGCCGGGAGTGCGCCTGGCGGCCTCACCCTATAATCGCCAGACCATGAAGTTTCCCCGCCGCCGCGCGCAAAGCATAATTCGAGGGGTGATCATCGCGGCCGTGGCGGTCGCAGTGGTCGCGGCGGGGCTTCTGGCGGCGCTGCGTTTCAGCAGTCCGCTCGTCGTCGTCAGCGAGGCGGTCGAAGGGCCGGTCGTGCAGGCGTTTTATTCGACCGGGACCGTTCAGCCGGAGCGCGAATTTCCCATCAAGTCGAACATTGAGGGGATCATTACCGACGTGCGTGTCGACAAGGGCGACGCGGTAAAAAAGGGTCAGCCGCTTGCGGTCGTCTCCGAGCCCGCCTTGGTCTTCGCGCAGCGCAAAGCGCAGGCGGAACTGGAAGAGAAGCAGAAGCGCGCGGATGCAAAGAGCTCGCCGGTGCTCCGGGAATTTGACGCGCGCATCTCGGCCGGTGAGGCGCAGCTCGAGATCGCGCAGCGCGAGCTGGCGCGGATCAGGCAGCTCATCGAGAAGAACGCCGCCTCGCCGGCTGATCTCGACGCGGCCAGCGACCGCCTGAAAACCATCTGGGCCGCCGTCGAATCGTACAAGGCGCAGCGCGCGACGCGCCAGCTCGAGCTCGAGCGCGATCTTCAGGTCGCTAAATCCGCACTCGACACCGCAAACTGGAACCTCGAGCAGCAGACGCTGAAGGTGCCGCCTGCGCTCAGCGACGGCGTCGTCCTCAACCGTCCGCTTTCGGTCGGCACGCGCGTCGCGATCAATGATCCGATCATGGTCGTCGCCGACATTCGCCCGGAAAAACTCGTCATGCGGGCGGCGGTCGATGAGGAGGACGTGACGAAAGTCCGCGTCGGGCAGCTCGTGCGGATGACGCTGTATTCCTACGAAGACCGCACGTTCGAAGGAAAAGTCGCGCGGATCTACCCGCAGGCGGACCCGGAGCGGCGGACGTTCGAGGTCGACGTGCAACTCGCCGACGCCGACCCGCGCCTCTCCCCCGGCATGACCGGCGAGCTCGCGTTCGTGATGGATTCGAAAGAGCGCGCCATCGTCGTCCCCAGCCAGGCCGTGCAAAAAGGCGCGGTCTACACGGTCGAGAACGGCCGGCTGAAGAAGCTGAATGTCGAGATCGGCCTGCGCGGCGTCGAACGCAGCGAAGTCCGCTCGGGCCTCCGCCCCGGCGAGCGCATCGTCATTAGCGCGGTCGGCGACCTTCAGGACGGCCAGCGCGTGCGCACGAGTTACACCGATCCCGCCACCGCCGCGGGATTGAACAAGCCGAAACAGGCGAACGACAACTTCAAGGGATTCAACTAGGAAAGGATGAAGGATGAACGGTGAAGGATGAGAAAGAATGAGTCGCTTCATCCCTCATCCTTCCACATTCATCCTTCGATTCCATGCGTTGGTTCATCTCCATCCGCTATCTCCTCACGCACCTGCGGCAGTCGCTCGTCTGCATCGCGGGGGTGACGATCGCCGTCATGATGTTCATCACGATGACGGCGATGATGAACGGGTTCACCGACAAGTTCATCATCGAGACGGTCGAGTCGACGGGGCACATCACGATCCACGATGAGCCTCGCGAGACACGAACGCCGATCCTCGAGCGCTTCTACAAGCAGCCGAACGCGGTGTTGGTCGTCGAGGGCGTCAAGCCGCGCGACAAGATCGAGAAGATCAAGAACCCGGAAGGCTTATTGGCGACGCTCCGCCGCATGCCGGGCATCCAGGCGGTCGCGCCGCAGGTGAGCGGCGACGTCATCGTGACCTACGGCACCAAGACGATGAGCCTGGCGATCATGGGCGTCGATCCGGACGCCACGATGCGGGTCACCACGATCGGCACGAAAGTCACCGACGGCGATTTCGCGCGGCTGAAAACCGCCGCGGACGGCGTCGTCATCGGCAGCGGCGTGTCAAACGTACTCGGCGCGAGGGTCGATGACATCGTCACGCTCTCAAGCCCCACCGGCGGGCTTGCCACCGCGAAAGTCGTCGGAATCTTTTCCACCGGCGTCACGCCGGTCGACTACAGCCGCGCCTACATGTTGATCAACGACGCCCAGACGCTGCTCGACAAGCGCAACATTATCAACGAGATCACGCTCCGCACCGACGACTACACCAAGGCGCAGGCCTACGCCGCGCAGATCGAAGCGATGTCCGGCTACAAGACCGAAAGCTGGCAGGAATCGAACGCGAATTTCCTGAAGATCTTCAACATCCAGACGATCATCACCTACTTCATCACCGGCGCGCTGCTCGTCGTCGCCGCGTTTGGGGTGCTGAACATCCTCATCATGGCCGTCCTGGAACGCGTCAACGACATCGCGATCCTCAAAAGCTTCGGCTTCTCGCGCGGCGACATCACGCGGATCTACGTCTTCCAGGGTTTGGTGATCGGCCTGATCGGTTCGACCGTCGGCCTGATTCTCGGCAAGCTCGCCGTCGAAGGCCTGCGGCGGCTTCCGATCCAGATGGAAGGCCTCGTCAAAACCGAAGGACTGCTCATGAGTGAGCACTTGAGCAACTACATCACCGCCTTCATCGCAGCGATCGTCGTGACGCTGATCGCAGCAGTTTATCCCGCGCGCCGCGCCGCGAAATATGATCCCGTGGAGGTCATTCGTGGCGCTCACTGACACAGTCGACCATCCCCGCGAACGAGAGCCCAGCGGCAGGGTTCCCGCGCAGCGGGAGATCCCGGCTCTTTGTCTGCTCCGCGCCCAAAACGTTCACCGCTTCCTCGGCTCCGGTGAAGCACGCACGGAAATCCTCAAAGGCGTTG
>JAXDMN010000469.1:0-3918 GCA_034666045.1 Phycisphaerales bacterium
TCGAGCTCTACCGCTTCCAGGCGAACGAAATCGACAACGCCGAGCTGTCCGCCGGCGAGTATGAAGAGATCGCGGCCCGGTCCTCCGTCCTGCGGAACCTCGAAAAACTCACGAAGGAAGCGACCGCGACGCACCGCGCGCTTTACGAGGCGGACGGCTCGCTGCTCGAGCGCCTGAAAATGATGGCGGCGGTGCTGAGCGAACTTGCCGTCCTCGACACCAATCTCGCGCCCGTCGCCGCCGGCACGCGCGACGCGACGATTGCGCTGGAAGAGGTCGCGTTCGACTTATCGCGCTATCTCGACAAACTCGATCTTGACCCCGCCGAGTCGGCCGAGGTGGAAGATCGGCTCAACATGCTCAACCGCATCCTCAGCAAGTACGGGCGGACGGTCGAGGAGACGCTTCTGCATCGCGAGCAGCTTCGCGGGCAGATCGCGGAGCTCGAGCGCGCGACGGACGATCTGGCGACCTTGCAAGCGCGGATCGAACCGCTGTCGCGCGAGATGATGAAGCTCGGGCGCGAGCTGTCCACGAAACGTCAGGCGGCTGCGAAGACGCTCGCGCCTCTGATTGTCAAAGAGCTCGCGGAACTCGGCATGGAGAAAGCGACCTTCACGGTCTCATTCTCTTCCGGAACCGAAGCGGTTCCGTCCGGTCTGGATCACATTGAGTTCATCGTGCAAACCAATCCGGGGCAGCTCGCGCAGCCGCTGCGAAAAATCGCCTCCGGCGGCGAGCTGTCGCGCATCATGCTCGCGCTCAAGGGCATCCTCGCGCAGGGCGATCGCGTCAGCGTGCTGGTGTTCGATGAAATCGACGCCAACGTCGGCGGGCGGCTTGGCTCGGTCATCGGAAACAAACTCCGAAAGCTCGCGTCGCACCACCAGGTGCTGTGCATCACGCACCTCCCGCAAATCGCCAGCTACGCCGACCGGCATCTCACCGTCCGCAAGGATTTTTCCAATGGCAAGACGCAAACCAGCGTCCGCAGGATGGACGGCGTCGAACGCCTCGAAGAACTCGCCGAAATGATCGGCGGACAACGGATCACCGACACGACCCGCGCCCAGGCGAAAGAACTTTTGGACGCCGCGACGGGGGAGTTCGCGCAGGCGGTGGCGCCCGCGCCTGCGACAACGACGACATCGAAACCCACCGTCACCGTCCGCACGTCAAAACCTGTCCGTAAAGTCAAAGCCTGATCGCTCGCGTCACGCTCTCGTCCTTCAGGCGGCACCGGCGTCTCCGCCTCGCCCGTGCATTCGCGGCGGCCAGCCGCTGGAGCGGCGAACTGCATGGGCGAGGGCGCCCATGCCACGACTTGTGAGACACCACGTCATCAGCCGACCACCGCTATCGTCGCTGCCGGCTGACGCCGGCGGTCCAGGTGAGGCACTCGTGGAGGCGGAAGATCTCCGCGTCGAAGTCGGCGCGGCGACGCCATTTCCACAGGGCCTGGCGGGAGATGCCCAACTCCTGCGCCACGTCCGCCGGCGCCCGGCCGCAGGCGAGGAGGCGGGCGGCGGCGAGTTGGCGGGTGGAGAGCGTCGACATCCCGGACCGTGGGTTCGTTTTTCCAATTCGCGTTTCTCGTAAACCAGGGTCAACTGGCGTCAACTGCGGTAAACCTGTGTCAACCGCCCGAGCGCCCGGCGTCGTGGCCGCGGTCGCGACCGTCGCGGGTTTCTTCGTGGTCATGAACGGTGACGCTGGGCGGGCACCGGCGGCGCTGCCCGGCGCGGGCGAGTTGGGTTCGTTTTTCTGATTCGGCTCTCGAGGTAAACCTGCGTCAACTGGCGTCAACCGCGGTAAACCTGTGTCAACCGCGCCGTTGACGGCGGCGGCGAGATACTGACGGGCGAGCGACGCGCGATCGATCGATTTCGGACGCATTTGGGGCCTCCCTCTTCCAGCGGTGTGACTCATCAACGCGCGGGGCCGCCACCGCGAACGGACGGCTGAAAGCCCTGGCAAATTATACCAAACAAAAAGCGAACATTTCAATGGAAATGTTTCAGGTCGGGCGGCGTGGGCATGCTGGGGAGGCGTGGATGGCGCAGCAGCGGCCGCGCCGGATGGCGGCCGCTCGGCCGGAGGAGGGGCAATCAACCGTTGAAGGTCGGCGGACCGTCGCGCTTGATGGCGGCGACGTCACTCGCCTCTTCGCGCTGCGCGAGGTCGCGCGCGTCGCTCCGGCGGAAAAAGAGCTTGACGAGGATCGCCAGCACCACCGCGACGACCAACCCGATCAGCAACGTCCGATTGGTGACGAAGCCCTCAGGCGGGCCACTCGTAAACACAGTACCGGCGGCAAGAATAAGAAACATGGGTACCTCCCGCGATTTATCGGTACCGCTGTCAGAGCACTTGACCCTATTGCCGCGGATTAACGCCCGAAAATGTGGAGCGTACGGCAAACTGCCCGGGCGACCTGGACGGTCGAATCATTTCAAGCGGTTGTGAGGGATGACGCGCGACCTCGCGGCGCGCGCAGCCGCGGTCAACCGTTGAAGCGCGGCGGGCCGGCGCGTTTGATGTCGGCGTTGCGATCCGCTTCCAGCTCGTCCAAATGCACCGAAGTGGCGCGACGCTTCTTGCCGGCGGCGAACCCGCAGACGGTCATGGCCAGGGCGAGTCCAATGACGATGAGCAGCTTATCCGCCCAGAATCCGATCTGTTGCGCAGTAACGGCGATCAAATACATCAAAAACCCTCCCAAAAATCGCCCGCACGAAGCGTGCGGCCGGTCAGGGGACATCGGACCGTTGGCCATCGCGCTAAAGGCCTGCGCGGGCCCTGCAACAGTAATTCGTGGCAGGACGAAAGAGCCGTCATTCGGCCGGCATGAGATGTTCTGGGATGTGCTGCACACGTCCGTCGCGGCCGACGCAGGCGATCGTCGTCGAGCCTTCCGCCAGCAACGTTTCGCCACGTCGCAGCACGTAAGTGTGGTCAATACGGACGTGCGTCTGGCGGGCGATCGTGGTGGTCAGGGTCACTTCCTCGTCATAGCGCGCCGGCGCCTTGTACTTCACTTCCGCCTTGGCGACGACGAAGAAGACGCCGTCGCGTTCCATGTCGGCGTACGAGTATCCCGCGGCGCGGAGCAGCTCGATCCGCCCGAGCTCGAAATACTGGAGGAACCGGCTGTGATGGAGGTACCCCATGGCGTCGACCTCGGGGTATCGGACGCGCAGGGTGATGGTGTGCTCGGGCAGTGACGGCATCGGCGTCGCGCGATCATAATGGGCCGTGCTCTCTGACGCGACTGAACTGCTCGAACCGCCGACGTTGCTGTGTCCGGCGTGTGGGTATGACCTGCGCGGGATCGCCGCGAGCGAGAAGTGCCCCGAGTGCGGGACGGCGATCGACCGGAGCGCGGCGGGGACGTCGCGGATTCCGTGGGTGCGTCGGAAGCAGATCGGGTCCTGGCGTGCGTACGCGCGAACGGTGCTGCTGGTGATGTTTCGGCCGGGACGCGTCGCGGCGGAGATCGCGCGGCCGGTGTCGTTCGAGGAGGCGCGGCGATTTGCGCGGCGGACGGCGATCATCGCGTGGACGCCGGTGGCGATGTTTTTCCTGTGGCTGTGGCTGGCGAGCATGCGCTTGCCGGTCGTACCGACGCCAGTATCGCCGCGCGGCGGGGAATGGCGATGGAGCGGCGGGGTCGGGCGACTCCCTCGCGGGACGATGGTGCAGGGCGTGCTCGGGCTGGAGGTTGGGAACGTGTTGTCACTCGGCTTTGCGTTGGAAGTGTTTGTCGTGGTTGTGACGCTCGCCGCACTGCTCGTTTGGATCACCTGTCTCTGCCGCGCCGGAAGCTGTTTCTTTCATCCGAGCGATCGACCGCTGGTGCGGCAGAACCGTGCGGTAGCGCTCAGCTATTACGCAAGCGCCCCGCTCGCCGTCGCGCCG
>JAXDMN010000470.1:0-6594 GCA_034666045.1 Phycisphaerales bacterium
CGAGCAGCCGCAGCAACCACTTGCCGACGATGCTCGTGACGGCCAGTCCGAGCAGGTAAATCAGCACGATCGTGATCGGGATGCCGATGAACGGGATGTCAAGGCGATCGTCGCGGAAGATTTTCCGCAGCGGCATGCGCGTGGCGTTCTCGACGTACCAGACGATGAAAATCGTCACGCCGAGCGGAATCGCCGCGAAAATGCCGGCGAGGAAGGTGTTGCGCAGGTGCTTCTGTGCGGAAGTCATGCCGGCCATTCTGCGCCGGGGCGCGGCGCGTCGCAAAGCCTGGCGCGCGGTACAATCGCCGGCCGCGGGGTGATGGCAATGGTCGTGCGAACGACATCATGGCGCGGGATCGTGCTGGTGATCGCGTTGTTCGCGGTCGGCGGGGCGATGTTGTGGGGCTTGTTCGCGGCCCCGCGCGCCGTCTCACCGCCGGCGCCGGTCGACGCGTCGTGGGGCGTGCCGCCGCGCACGCTGCGCTTCGTCTCCTATAACATCCTGCACAACGAGCGCGGCATCGAGCGCGTCGCGGCAGAGATCAACGCCGTCAAGCCGGACTTTGTGCTTCTCCAGGAAGTGGAATCGCGCGATCTCGTCGAGCTGGCGGCGCGGCTCGACATGGAGCTTTACCATCACCCGCGGCTGTACGAGCGATCGGTTAACCTCGCGGGGCCAAAGGCGACGTGGGGCAATTTCATCCTGTCAAAGCATCCGATTTACGACGCCGCGTCGATCCCCAACCCGGGCGGCGGAAGTTTCGGCGTGTGGGGGACGGCGGTCGTTGACGGGAAAAAGTTCGTCGTCGCGAACGTTCACCTCTCCGCCACATGGAACGCGAATCCGATCCATATCAAGAAGTCGGGCGAGAACCGATCGCGAGAATTGGCCGCCTTGAAAAATGCCTGGCGCGATCGCGGATCGCCGCCGATCGTCATCGCCGGGGATTTCAACCAGATCCCGATGGGGAACAACTGGGCGGTGATGAGCGGAACGTGGCATGACGCGCTCGGCGCACTCGGCAAGGACGATGTGACGTTCGGCGAAGGGCTGTTGAAGACGCGGATCGATTATTTCCTGACGACGCCGGACTGGCAGCCGAAGAGCGGCGGCATCGCGCCGCCGGGGCCGTCGGATCATCGGCTGATCTGGGTCGAAGCGCACGCGCGCGAGACGCCGCCGCCGACGACAACTACACGAGGTTCGCCATGATGCGCCCGATCGCGCTGGCGATCGCAATCCTGCTCGTCGCCGGCTGCGACAACCGTCCGGCCGCGCCGTCGGCGTGGGGCGTGCCGGGCAAGCCGGTGCGCTTCGCCTCCTACAACACCTTCAAGAGCGGCCGCGGGCGCGAGCTCGTGCTGGCGGACATCCGCTCGAAATCGCCGGACATCGTCTTTCTCCAGGAAGTCCCGGTCGACCTCGCAGACGAGACCGCGCGGCAGCTCGGCATGCAGCACGCATTTCAGAAGCACGTGAGTTACCCGCTCGAGGGAATCGCGATCTACTCGCGCTGGCCGCTGACGAATGTCGCCGCCGTCGTCGACAACGGCGGGCGGACGTGCGCCGTCTTCGCCGACACGCAAATCGACGGCCGGGCGTTTACGGTCGTGACGGTTCACCTCCAGGCGACGTCGAAAGCGCGCGTCGGCAACGTTCTCTGGAGCGAGCGCGTGCGCGGCGAGGAGCTCGAGCTGATCCGCAAAAAGTGGATCGAGCGCGGCTCCCGCCCGGTCATCATCGGCGGCGATTTCAACCAGATCCCGATCGGCGGGAACTACTCGAAAATGACCGGCGATTTCAAAGACGCGCTCGGGTGGATCGGCAAACCATCGCCGACGCTCGGCGAAGGGAACGTTCGGCTGCGCGTCGATTATTTTCTGTGCTCGAAGGAGTGGCGGCCGACCGACGGCGGGGTGGTCAACAGCAACGCCTCGGATCACGACATGATCTGGATGGACGTTGGCGGCGATTCTTCCGCCGAGAGTGCGACTACTCAGCCCGCAGCTTCGCCTGTGTCGCGGGCGCCGCGCCGATCGATGCGCGAAGGCGCTTGATCGACTCCAGCCGCTGCTCCGGCGGCGCGGTGATGTCGAATTCGACCGGGCGACCGACGAGCTTTTGCAGCTCCGCGTGGGCGCGGCGGCGAATCGGCTCTTCTTCGGAAAAGAGGCAGTCGAGGAGGAAATCGCGGTCCTTGCGCAGCCGTTTTGCCTCGGCGTCGTCGGTGGTCTTGAACTTTGCGAGAAACGCGTCGACCCGGCCGACCTGTTCTTCGCTCCATCCGGAGCGATCGACGCGCAGCAGCGCCAGCGCCGCCGGCTGCCCGAGCGCCTCGAGCGCTTTCGACGCCGTTTCGCGGTCCTGGAATTTTTCCGCGTCGAGCTTTTTCACCAGCCCCTGCACGGTCGCCAGCACATTCGCGGGCGGGGTGTAGGCATCCGCGAAAACCTGCCAGGCGAGCTTCGGATCGACCTGCGCCAGCAGCCCGTCCTGCCGCAGCGAGCGAAAGATCGGATCGACATACTTCGCCACCTCGGCCGGGAACTTGTGCCGCAACTGCACGATGTTTTCCGCTTCGAGGCGCAGGTTCACCTCGGGCTGGGCGGTGATCTGCACGTACAGCCGGACGCGCGGCTCGCCCTCGACGATTTCCGAGAGGTTCTGGATCAACTGCACCGTGTGCACCTCGTCGGCCAGCAGGTTGTAATCCTGGTTGAGGTGCAACTGCCCGGGCACCGGCATCTGGACCGAGGTGTGGATCGACACCGCGTCGGGCGCGGAGTAGTCGGCGTTCTCGAGCGAGAAGCGCGCGAGCGGCGCGTTTTTGTCATCGCCCTGGCGCAGGACGGTCACCTTCGTCAGCCCGCTCAATCCCGGCGCGCTGACAATCGCCGCCTCCGTCGCCGGCAGCGACGACGCGACGAGCAGGTCCTTGTCGTTGATCGTCACGCGAATCACTTGTGAGACGCTGGCGGCGTTGAGGCGCGCATACTGCGCGGCGTCGGCGGCGGCTTGCAGCGATTCCTTGATCTTCACCTCCGCCAGCGATTCCTTCGGCGGCTCCGCCGGCGCTTCCGCGGGGGGTTGCACGGTTGCGGGGGGCGTTGGCGGTGGGGGCGCTTCCTGCGCGAGCGCACCGCTCGGCACGGCCAGCAGGGCAGCGAGAATGGCAGTGGCGCGGCGGATCATGTTCAATGATGCTAGCACGCGATCGCCGGGCCGGGCAACGGACGCCTTTCGGTCCGGAAACGCTGCGGGCCCGCCGGATCACATGGATCCTGACGGGCCCGGCGTCCTCATTCTTCTCGGCCGATCAAGCGACTTGTGCCAGCCGCTGGTCGTCATCGTCCTGGGTGGCGGAGCGGGACGCGTTGTCCGTCCCGTTGATGCGCTGCTGGATGAGCTGGTCGAACGTCTGCTCGAGCATCCGCGCCGTCTGCGCGAAGGTGAAGTGCTGCTCGACGCGCGTGCGCATCATTTTTCCAAGCTTCGTGCGGTACGACTTGTCCTTGATAATCTTGCTGACGCGGTCGATGTAGGCGGCGGCGTCCTTGCCGAGGATGACGCCCTCGCTGCCGACGAGCGTCGCCGCCTGCGAGTTGTCCGCCTCGTCGCCGCACTTGGCTGCGACGACCGGGCGCTCGACGCTCATCGCCTGCAAGACGCCGTACGATCCCGCGGAGGGGAACTCGGCGAGATAGAGGTCCGCGATGCGCAGGAACCCGGGCAGGTCCTTGCGCTTGCCCGCATAGCCGACGCGCTTCGCGACGCCGGCCGATTCGAACTTGCGCTTTTGCCACGTCAGGTCGGCGTCGCCGATCAGCAGGTAGATCACGTTCGGATGCGCGCGCAGGATCGCGATCACCGTGTCGATGAATTCGCCGGTCAGGCTCTTGTCGAGATGATTGCCGGCGGTCGCGAGCACCACCGAATTTTCCGGGATGCCGTAGGCGGAACGCGCCGGCATGGCGCCCAGTTCGGCCTGCGTGTCGACGCCTTCCAGGATGAACTTCGTCTCCATGCCGCGCTTCTGCCAGTACTCGAGGTCCGCTTCGTACTTGACGGCGTCGAGGTACGTGATGCACGAGACGCCGGCGTTGTAGAGCGGCGTGTCGCGGCAGAGATTCACCTTGATCGCGGCGGTGTCCCATGTGGCAATCAGCGACGCGATCGGGTCCGCCTGCGTCGCATCGATCAGCGCGATCTCGATCCGGTCGGCGACCATGCGCTCGGCCAGCTCTTTGGCGGCGGAGACGACGTCGCCGTCGGTGGGGGCGGTCCAGCATTCGATGCCGCGCACGGCCAGGTCGCTGATCGTCGTCACGCCGCGCTTGCGGCTGGCGGAGACGAACGTGGTCAGCCCGAACGGCTGCTTCTCACGCCGCGCCGGCGCTTCGGTGCTGTAGACGCAGAGCTGGAACCGCTTGGAATCGAGATATCGCGCCAGCGCGCGGATCGTCCGCCCGGCGGCGTCGTCATCCGAGATCGACGACACGATCAGCGCGATCTTCGTCTGCGCGTTGTTCCACTGGAAGTTCCCCTCGCCGCTGCTCCAGCCGATGCCGCGGGCCGCCCGGTCATACTGGGCGGCGACGAACTGGCAGTTCTCGCGGTCGCTGGTCCACGACCCGCGCTGCGACAGGTCGAACGACACGCCGTTCTGGATCGCCTCGAGCCCCAGCGCATATTCCCGGCGCCCGATGGCGCACGCCCCGAACTTGACGACCGGCCCGGCGCGCAGGTCGGTCAGCCCGAGAAAGCTGCTGACGCTCATGAACTGCCCGAGGACTTTCTGATCGCTGTAATCGATCGCCTCGAGGCTTTGCATCATGTGCTGCTGCGCGCGGCGGAGGTCGAGCATGGCATGGGCATGGTGCGCGAGGAATTTTTCCGCGCTGTTGGTTGATTCCTGGTAAATCTCGAGCTGCGCCGCATCAATCAACTCGCCGCGGTTCACGCGCTCGATCAGTTCCATCAAAGATGCCATTCCGACACGTCCTTTCCATCCGACAACGAAAACGAGGGTGCGACTTTATCTGACGTCGTCCGTACGAGACTTATCGGGCACAGGGAAAAGCAGGCATGAATGGAAACGGACCAGGATCCGGCAGTGTGATGCGAAGCGGCGTTTTCAGTATTGATATCGCGGGGACAGAATGGCGAATGCGATGCGACTCACCTGCCTACTCGGAAAGCAGTTGGTCCAGTTCATGGATTAGAACCGGTACCTTCGTCTCAATAATCCGCCAGGTGATCTCGTCGTCGATCTTCGCGTATCCGTGAATGATCTGATTGCGGAATCCGATGATGCGCGGGACATCACTGATCCGGCTGACCACCTCCGGATCTTGTTTCGCGAGTTGTGACAATGCCTCGCCGACGATCACGAATTTGAAGTAGATCGCCGACCTGAGCACGTCATCTTTGAGCGACGAAAAGGACTTGCCCTCGACAAATTCGCCGATCGCGGACGCGGCCTCGCGCATGTCGGTGACAAGCCGGCGCGACTCAGGCAGCATAGAGGGTTATCCTGTCGCGGTTCGCTGACTCGAGGAAGTAGCGGTTCGTCGCAGACCGTGAGCTGGTCAGGTCGACTTTCTTGCCAAGCAGGGCTTCGAGGTCTTCGCCAAGCCCGAACCATTGGTCCGCGATGCTGGGTGCGGTGTAATCGACGAATTCGACGAAGAAGTCGAGATCGGACGGGTCGAGTTTTCCGCGCGCAGCCGAGCCGAAAAGCTCCAGCCGTTTGACGCCGCGACGGCGGCAGATCACTTCGATCTCCGCGCGATGTTGTTCGATCAGCGGCAGCATGTTTTCCTGTCGCATTATATCGACTTCCTCGGCCAAACGCTCGAAGTGTTCGCGACGCCTCGCTATGCTTCAGGCGATGAAGTTCACCAAGATGCACGGCATCGGGAACGACTACGTGTACGTCAACGGGTTTGACCAGCAAGTGGCCGACCCGGCGGATGTGGCGCGCAGGGTCTCCGATCGGCATTTCGGCATCGGGTCGGACGGATTGATCCTGATCCTGCCGCCCACGCAGGCGCAGCGGGCGGACGTGCGCATGCGGATGTTCAATATCGACGGCTCCGAGGGCGAAATGTGCGGCAATGGCGTGCGCTGCGTGGCGAAGTACGCCTACGACCATGGGCTGACGAAGAACAACCCGATGCGCGTCGAAACGGGGCGCGGCGTGCTCACGCTGGATCTGAAGACGGATGCCGCCAACAAGGTGCAGCTCGTCACGGTCAACATGGGCGAGCCGATTCTTGACGCGGCGAAGATTCCGTTCGATCCGACCAAGGTGGGCGCGACGAAAGATGCGCGCGTCTTCCGTTATGAGCTCGGCGGCGCGGCGATGGACGTCGTGCCGGTATCGATGGGCAACCCGCATTCCGTCACGTTCGTCGAGGACGTCGAACCACTCGATCTGAACCGCATCGGCCCGCTCGCCGAGCGGCATCCGGCGTTTCCGAAGCGCGTGAACGCGCACTGGGCGCAGATCGTTTCGCCGCGCGAGATCCGCATGCGGACGTGGGAGCGCGGCAGCGGGATCACCTGGGCGTGCGGGACCGGCGCCAGCGCGG
>JAXDMN010000471.1:0-12886 GCA_034666045.1 Phycisphaerales bacterium
AGCCGATCGACGACACGGCGGTGGAGATGAATGAAACGGTCGTCCTCAGCGTCGCCGCGAATAGCAACTACGTCGCCGCCGCCGGCAGCGCGACCGTCAACATCGCCGACAACGATTCGTCCGGTCTCTTCAGCACGAAGATCAACTTCCAGCCCGCCGCCGCGCCGATTCCCGCCGGCTATCTCGCCGACGGCGGCAACACCTTCGCCGCGCGGAATGGCTTGTCGTACGGCTGGAGCGCCGACAACACGAGCTGGGCGCGCGATCGCAACAAGCTGACCGATCAGCGGCTCGACACGCTGAACCATTTTTCCGGCAAAACCTGGGAGCTGGCGGTTCCGAACGGCACGTACTCCGTCAACATCGTCGCGGGCGACGCGAACTACTTCGACAGCGTTTACAAGATCAACGCGGAGGGCGTGCTCGTCGTCGACGGCACGCCGACCACCGGCAGCCGGTTCGTCGAAGGGCTCAAGAGCGTTAACGTCACAGACGGGCGGCTCACGCTCACGAGCGGTGGCGGGGCGGTGAACAACAAGATCAACTTCATCGAGGTGACGCAGACCACCGTCACGCCGGTGCTGCCGAGCGTCACGGTCAGCGCGCCGTCGACCAACGCGTCCGAAAACGGCCCGACGTCGCGCGCGTTCACCATCACGCGCACCGGCAGCACGGCGAGCGCGCTGGCGGTCTATTTCACCATCGGCGGCACGGCCAACAACGGCGGTGATTACGGCGTCATCAATTCGCCGGTCACGATCCCCGCGGGCAGCGCATCGACGACGGTGAACGTGAACCCGATCGACGATGTGAACATCGAAAGCGTCGAAAGCGTTGTCCTGACGCTGGTTTCGCAGTCCGCCTACTCGATCGGCGCCGCGTCGAACGCGACGATCCGCATCAACGACAACGACACGCCGGTCGGCAACACGATCACCTGGACGACGCGCGCCGCGAACCCGGCGAGCCGCGGCGAAGCGCTCAAGGCGGTCGTCGACGGGAAGCTCTACGTCTTCGGCGGGTTCGGCAGCAACGGGCCGGTGAATCGCCATGACGTTTACGATCCGATCGCGAACACCTGGACGCCGCGCGCGGCGATGCCGACGCGGCTCACGCACGCGGGCGTCGCCGTCGATGGCCACGACATCTACGTCGCCGGCGGGTACATCGGCACCAGCAGCACCGGCACCGGCTGGGCGCAGAAATTCGGCGTCACCGACGTGTGGAAATACAACGTCGACACGAACGTCTGGACCGCCGTCACGCCCAAGCTGCCGAAAGAAGTCGCCGGCGGCGGGCTCGTGCTCCTCGGCCGCGAGCTGCACTGGATCAGCGGCAACAACAATCAGCGGCAGGACATCGGCGATCACTACGTGCTCGACCTGAACAACACCGCCGCCGGCTGGAAGACCGCCGCCGCGCTGCCATCCGGCCGCAGCCATCTCGGCATGGTCACGATCGGCGGAAAGATCTACGCGGTCGGCGGGCAGTTCGGAAACGACGCGACGCTGACGACGCAGAAGTTCGTCCACGTGTGGGACCCCGCGAATCCGGGCGTCTGGACGCAGTTGGCCGACCTGCCGACCGCGATCTCGCACATCGCATCGTCGACGTTCATCTTCGGCGATCGCATCGTCGTCGCGGGCGGCGAAACGGCGCACACCAAGGCGACGAATCTCGTCTACGCATACGACCCGGCGACGAACACGTGGTCGGCGATGAGCAACCTGCCGGCGGCGCGCTTCAGCGGCGTCGCGGCGGAGATCGGCGGGGACATTTATTTCACCACCGGATCGAGCCAGACGACGACGTGGAAGGGCGTGGTGAGCTGATCCGGGGCGTTCACGGGAAAAAGAGAAGAAATGACCGAAACGGGCGCTGTCCGGTTTCGGTCATTTCTTTTAGATGAAGAGCATGTCGTTTTTCGAGTCGTTGGAATCGCGTCGTTTGTTCGCCGATGCCGTTGCGCTGGCGGCCGTCCCGGAAATCAACGTCCGCGCCAAAGGCGCCGCGGCGTACGAGAGCGGCCCCGTCACGCGCTTCTTCTACATTCGCCGCGGCGGCGATTTGTCGAAGCCGATGGTCGTGCGCTACATGATCGGCGGGAAGGCGAAGCAGGGGCTCGATTACAACGCGGTCGGCGCGGCGGTCACGATCAAGGCGGGCAACCATCTCCGCCGCGTCGAGGTCACGCCGATTCTTGACGGGTTCGATGAGATCAACGAATCGGTGACGCTGACGCTGCTGAGCGATCCCGCGTATTCGATCGCCGCGGCGGAAACGGCGGCGACGATCCGGATCATCTCGAGCGAAGACACGCCCACACCGCCATCGCCGACGCCGAAGAACACGATCACGTGGACGACGCGCGCCGCCTCGCCGATCGAGCGCGCCGAAGCGCTGCGCGCCGTCGTCGTCGACAAGATTTACGTCTTTGGCGGCTTCAGCGGCAGCGAAGGGCCGGTGAAGCGGTCGGATGTCTATAACCCGGCGACGAACACCTGGACGCGCATCGCCGACCTGCCGACGCGGCTCACGCATGCCGGTGTCGCCGTCGAAGGGCGCGATGTTTACGTCGCCGGCGGATATGTCGGCAAATTCGCGACCGGGTACGACCAGATTTTCGGCACGACCGCGGTGTGGAAATACGACGTCGACGCGAACCAATGGACGGCGATGCCCGCGCTGCCGCGCAAGCTGGCGGGCGGCGGGCTCGTGACCATCGGCCGCACGCTGCACTACTTCGGCGGCAACGATGAGAACCGCGCCGACGCGGGCGATCACGTCGTGCTCGATCTGGACAACACCGCCGCCGGCTGGCACGCGCTGGCGGCGCTGCCCGATGCGCGGAGCCACCTCGGCTACGTCGCCCTCGCCGGAAAAATCTACGCCGTCGGCGGGCAGCACGGGAACGACGACTTGCTCACGACGGTCAGGAGCGTGCACGTCTACGACCCGGCGAGCAACGTCTGGACGAAGCTGGCCGATCTGCCGGTCGCGGTTTCGCACATCGCGTCGTCGACATTCGTCTTGAACGGCCGAATCATCGTCGCGGGCGGGGAGACGTCGCACGAACATCCGACCAATCGCGTGACCGCGTACGACCCGGCGACTAACACGTGGACCGCTATGTCGAACCTCCCCTCCGCGCGCTTCAGCGGCGTCGCTGCGGCGATCGGAGGCGACATCTACTTCACCGGTGGGTCGAGCCTGACGACGACGTGGCGCGGCGTGCTGTCGTAGTTATTCGGCCGTGCTGCTCGAGCGAGCTGCGCGAACCTGCTCCCACCCCAACACGTTCGTCCGCTTCGCCCAGCGCTCGTATTCCGCGCTCAGCTCAGTCACCAGATCAGCGCGCTCAGTCGCGAGGTTCTTTATCTCCGTCCGATCCGTCGCTAGGTCGTACAGCTCCCACGGCTTGCCGTGCTCGGCGACGAGCTTCCAGTTGTCACGCCGGATCGCGCGGTTCCCTTCGTGTTCCCAGCACAGTGTGCGCGTCGGCTTGTCGACCAGCAGGCTCGTCCCCTCCGGCGGCGGCTTGTCGGCGGGATAAGTTGCGCCGGCGGCTTCCAGAAACGTCGGCATGAAATCGATCACGTGCCGCGGCGCGCGATCGACCGAGCCCGCGGGGATCTTCCCCGGCCAGCGCATGACCAGCGGCGTGGCGATGCCGCCTTCGTGGACGAAATGCTTGTAGCGGCGGAAGGGCGTGTTCGACGCCATCGCCCAGGACGGGCCGTAGCTCTGAAAAGTTTCCTGTGCGCCCGGCATGACGGCGGGCGAATTGCCGACGGCGATCGGTCGCCCGTCGCGGGTTTTCGTCGGAATGTCGAACCAGTCAGGTTGCACGTTTTCGGCGCAGCCGCCGTTGTCGGAGAGGAAGACGACGATCGTGTCGTCCGCCTGCTTGGTTTCATCGAGCGCGGCGAGGATGCGACCGATGCCCTGGTCCATGCGATCGATCTGCGCCGCGTAGACCCCCATCCGCCGGGCTTCCCATTCATGGTTCGGCGAATCCTGCCACGCCTTCGCCTCCGGCTCACGCGGCGGGAGGGGCGTGTTTTCATCGATCAGCCCGAGCTCGATCATCCGCCGCCGGCGCGTCTCGCGAAGTTTGTCCCAGCCGTCCTTGTAAACGTCCGCGTATTTCTTGATGTCCTCCTCGCGCGCGTGCAGTGGCCAATGCGGCGCGGTGTAGGCGACGTAAAGAAAGAGCGGCTGCGCGCCGCGAGCGCCGCCGGCGCGGATCTGCTTCACGGCTTCGTCGGTGATCGCATCCGTGTAATAAAATTCCTTCGGCGGCGCGTCGTAGATCGGCTCATTGTCGCGAACGAGCGCGAACGGGTCGTAATAGTCCGCGACGCCGATGATCGTGCCGTAAAAACTCTGGAACCCGCGTTGCCGCGGCCACGCCGACTTGTCCTGCCAGAAGGGCTGCGTCGATGCATGATTGACCATCGCCTTGCGCACGTTCGCGCGGCAGACGTGCCACTTGCCGCTCATCGCGGTGCGATACCCGGCCGCGGCGAGCGCTTCGGCGAGCGTGACGCATCGGCTATTTAGCTGTCCCTCGTAGCCGGGCAGGTTGCGGTTGCCCATCATGTGCCCGACGCCGGTTTGATGCGGATAGAGGCCGGTCAGCAGCGACGCGCGGGTCGGGCAGCATCGGGCGGCGTTGTAAAATTGCGTCATGCGCACGCCCTGGGCGGCGATGGAATCGATGTTGGGCGTGCGGATCTCGCCGCCGAAGCAACCGGCGTCGCTGTAGCCCATGTCATCCGCGAGGATCAGGACGATGTTCGGCCTGTGCGCCGCCGGCGCCCGCGCGGGCGTCGTCGCAGGGGATGTCGCCGCGGGAGATTGGGCCGCAAGAATTAAAATTCCACCGAGGATGAGCGAGAGTCGGCGCATGACGCGAGCGATGCTATCTCCATCCCGCCCGGGGGAGAAGGTGGCTATAATGCGCGGCTGAAGTCGAAGCTTGCCTGTTTGTTCGACGTGGAAGTGACACACACCTGTTGAGGGTTTCGCCATGCCGCCCAAAGCCGCCGCCGCCTCGTCCGTAACGCCTCCGGAAAACGCCGACATCGACCGCGCGACGCCGCAGCCGGCCATTCACGTCGAGGAACGCCGCCTCTCGCTCAACGACTTCCTCAAGACCGTCGTGAAGAGCAACGGTTCCGACCTGCACCTGCAGGCGGCGTCGGTGCCGATGATCCGCGTCGACGGGCGGGCGCGCTTCCTCGATTGTGCGCCGCCCACCGACGAAGCGATGAAGGAATACGTCGACGCGATCATGAAAGCGCAGGGCGAAGAGAAGGACCGGCGTCACACGCTCGAGCACAAGGGCGCAGTCGACGTCGCCTACTCGCTGCCCGGCGTAGCGCGCTTCCGCACGAACATTTTCCACTCGCGCGAGAAGTACGCGATCGTCATGCGTCGAATCGTGACGAAGATCCCGAATTTCGAGGAGCTCTCGCTCCCGCCGCAGGTCGAGGAGCTGGCCGATTTCCAGCGCGGCATCGTCATCGTGGCCGGCACGACGGGTTCGGGCAAATCGACGACGCTGGCGGCGATCATCGGCAAGATCAATCGCTCGCGGGCCGAGCGAATCATCACCGTCGAGGACCCGATCGAGTACCAGCACGAGAACGCGAAGGCGCTCGTGTCGCAGGTCGAAGTCGGCACCGACAGCGAGAGCTACGAATACGCGCTGCGCGCGATGATGCGCCAGGATCCGGACACCATCCTGATCGGCGAGATTCGCGACCCGTTCTCGCTCAGCACCGCGCTCAAGGCCGCCGACACCGGGCACTTGGTTTTCACGACGATTCACGCCACCAACGCCTGGACGACGATTCAGCGCGTCGTGTCGCTGTTCGATCCCAACATGAAGGACCTTCAGCAGCAGCAGCTCGCGCTGAACCTCAACGCGGTTGTCTGTCAGCGGCTCGCGAAAAAGCGCGAAGGCAAGGGCCGCATCCCGGTCGTCGAGATCATGATGGCCACCCCGCTCGTGCGCAAGCACATCCTCGACGGCGAATTCGACAAGCTGAAATCGGCCGTCGGCAATCGCGAAGCGGGCAGCCAGAGCTTCGACCAGCACCTGACGGAGATGTTCCAGAAGCAGATCATTGACGTGAACGAGGCGCAGCGGCTGGCGTCGAACGTGGATGCGCTGAAGCTCGCGCTGCGCGGGATTACGAATAGTGATACGCGGTTGAGGTAATACGCACTTGCACACACACGCGCGAGACAGCGCGAGCATGTCATCCTGAGGTACTCCGAAGGATCTGCGCTTTCCGTCGATCGGTGCCAGATTCTTCGGAGTACCCCAGGATGACAAATGCGACAGGGTTTGGCGGGGCTGCCGTCGCCTCACTTCACCAGCTTCGTCGTCATCACCTTCACCACGTTGGTTGCCAGTTGCTCGCTGTACTCCGGCGTGTAGCCGAGGATGCCCCAGGTGTTGGTGCCCATTAGGCCGCTGGTGTAATCGAGCGGGGTGAAGATGACGCGGCCCTTGCCGAGCTTCATTGTCTTGAGGCGGGCGCCGTTCGGGCCAAGTTGCTGGGTGGCGTAGAGGCGGAGGCGCTCGGGGCCCAGGTCGATGGAGCCGGCGTCCGGCGACGGTTTCAGGAATTCATCATCGGGCGGCATCGGCTCGAGCTTTGCGGCGGGGTCGAGCCGCGCGAGCCAATCCTCGATGCGATTCGCGAACGCGCCCGATCCGCCGCACGCGTCGACGAGCAGCAGGCCGCCGTCGCGAACGTACTTGGCGGTCGGCGCGAGCTCTTCATCGCTCGGCGTTCGCGCGTTGGCGCCGGTCATGACGGCCATCATGTACTTCTGCACGTCGAGTTCCGCGGGCGTCGCGGTGTAGAGGACGAGCCGCTTGCCGGTGTTGTTCTGGAACGACTTGGCGAATCGCGGCCAGGCGCCGGGCTCCGGGTTCCAGTTGCCGTCGTATTTCACTTGCGCGATCTCATAGGTCAGCGCGGGGCCCTGCGGCGGATCCGGGATCGCGCGGGTGTCGAGGCGGTTGCGGAACTGCTCTTTGCCCGTGGCGTAGAGGTACAGGTTCACGCCGACCTGGAACGGCAGCTTGCGGCTCTCGCTGGCGCGGACCTGCCAGGCGTTGGCGAGATCGGTCAGCGAGTGGATCATCAGAAGCCGCACGCCGTTGTCGACCGCCTGCAGGCGCGGACGCGGATTCTCGATCTTGTAGTTGACCGAATAGAGCGAGTGCTGTGGCGAGAGGTTTTCCAGCGCCTGCCCGGGGAAGATTTCCTTCGCGAGCTTCGCCGCCCACGCGCTGAACGCATCCGAGCCCTGGTCCGCGTGCGTGAAAAGCAACCCGCCGGCTTCGACGAACTGCCTGATCTTGTTCGCATCGTCCGGCCCGAGCTTCGGCGCCGCGTTGCTGGCGATGTAAAGGATCGGCGAGTCGGCCCAGTCGTCGGCGCCGTGATCGATGTCGACGACCTGCCAGTTGACCGGGCGTTCCATCTCGCGGCTTGCATAGGCGGCGAGATTGGCGGCGTCGCGCGGACGGTTCGTCCAGAACCCATCGAAGCGGAGCTTGTTCATCATGACCGGATGCCGCCCGCGCGAGAGGAACAGCAGCATGTACGCGGTGTCGATCACCGCTCCGCGCCCGCGATCGGCGCTGCCCCACGCGCCGTTGGGATGTTGCAGCGGCAGCATCTTGGCGGTCAGCTCGACGTACCAGTCATTCACGCCGATGTACTTCAACCCGCTGGCCAGCCCGACGCGCTCGAGGCCGAAGAGGTTGTAGCCGGTGTAATAGAGCTGGCGGTCGGACATCTGCGTGATGTCCATGACGTTGTTGCCATGCTCGAGGAAGGCGAGCCCCGCGGTGATGAAATCGTCGTACGGCTTTCGGCCGGCCGTCTTGCTGCCGAGAAGCGGCGCTTCGAGGTAATCGTGCGCGATGAGCAGGGTAGCGATGCCGCCGACGGTCATCGAGTATGACCCGTCGAAGCCGGGCGCGTAGGGCCATTGTCCGGAGGGCAACTGCGCGCGGCGCCAGTGATCGCGGACGTCCTGCCAGTACTTTTGTGGCACCTCGATTCCGACCTCCGCGCCCGCCCACACGCCGAGCACGCCGTACTGCGAGTTGGAATTATCCCACGGCACGTTCGCGGTGGGCGGCGGGAGCTTGCCGCGGTAGCCGGGCTCGGGGAGCTGGTAGATCGGCACATGCTGGTACGGCGTCGGCGGCGCGACGTATCCGGGTGGCGGCGGGATATAGGGCGTGCGCGGCCGCGTGACGACTGGCAGCGGCGGGCCGGGCGGTGGCAGCATCACCTCGCCGCCGTGCGCCAGCATCATCGGCGGACGCAGCGCGGCGAGGTCCATGCGCGTGACCTTTGCGCCGCCGCGCGATTTCCCGGTCGCGTCCGATGGCGGCGGGCGACGCGGCGCGAAACGGTCATCGTACGTATAGGTCCCTTCCACCGCGGCGTTGATCAGCCACTTCACGTCTTCAGTCAATGCGGTGCGATCCTGCGGGCGGTTGTAGGTGGCCAGCGCGCTGGCGCGCAGGCTGTGCGCGTACGTCGTGGGCGGATCCTCGCCGGTCCCGTCGAGCGGGTTATTCTTGAGCTGCTCGATACACTTCGTAAGCAACTCGCCATTGATGCCCAGCCGTTCGTCGCGGATGGCACGGCTTGACTGGAGCAACGCGTAGACGACCAGCGCGTTGAGCCCCCTGTGCTCCGCATCGCTCTCGTTGCTGCGAACGAGTTGGCCGTCCTGGATTTGAGCGACGAGGAAATCGACGCCGTGGCGGATGGCTTGTTCGACCTGCGCGTCGGTGATGCCGTTGAACGATCGCGGGCCGGTGAATGGCATTGGTTCGGCGGACGTCGTGGTCGGCGCGAATTGTGTCGCCGCGGGCGCGGGCGTCGCCGCTGACGGCGGTGCGGATGCGGGATCCGTCGGCGGCGGTGCGGACGCGGGCGTTAACGCCGCCGCTGCTGCGGATGGCGACTTCGCAACTGGACGTTGCGACGTCTGCGCCGCTTGCGGCGGTTGCTGTTGCCGCTGTGTTTCGACGGTTGACGGCAGCGGCCCGGCGTCGACCGCGGCGGGGCTCATCGAGTGCATGATCATCCGGTAGACGCGGCTCTGATCGAGGCGGGCCTGGTCGACGAGATCGAACAACCGCGGATCGCCGATCGTGTGACCGCCGACGAGCGCTTCGAGCTCGCGGTACTTCGCGTGCGCTTCCGGGAGCTTTTTCTGGATGGTCAATTCTTCGGCCCGCGATTTGAGCGCGACGATCTGCGCGCGGTTGGCTTCTTCCCACGCGCGGCGCGGATCGACGGCCGGCTTGCCGCGGGCGACGAAGAAGATCGCGATGGTGGTGATTACCAGCGCCGCGGCAATAAGCGCCCCCGCGGGCGCCGCCCAGGCCGGCAGCGGCGCGCGCGGCGGTGCGAGCGTCGTCATCGCAGTCGGCGGCGCGGGCGGCGTTAGAAGCGAAAGATCATCAAGCGATTGTTCGACGCGCGACGGGCTCGGACTCATGGCCCGCAACATCGCCAGCGCATCATCCGGCTCCGCGATCGTAGCCGTCGTGCTCGCAATGGCAGCGACCTCCCCGACCGACGCAACGGTGGGCGCGGGCTGGTCCACGGGCGGTCTGATTCCCGCGCGCAGGCATGACGGGCAGACGAAGGTCTGTGACGCGGCGCTGAACACCATGCTCGCGACGTCGACCACGTTGCCGCACGCCGGGCACCGGTTCTGTTTCCGAATCGCCATGTTTGCTGCGCGCGGGCTGCATCCTCAGCCCTCTCAAGCCGGCCAAGACCCGTCGCGCGCCCCTTTGCTGGATAGCTTACTCGCGTGGCCGTTGGCGGAAAACAGAATTCAGCGGAGATTGTCAGACCGCACGTGTCCGACTTCCTGGGCGTGCTCGGGATTGCTCGCGGCCAGCTTGCGCAGGCGCTTGAACTCGTTCTCGATGGCCACGAGCTCCTCATCGGTGCAGTTTTGCAGGTCCATCAATGTGTTGCGCGCGCCGCGCTTGGATCGGATCAACTCATCCAGCTTCAGATGAATGGCCTTCGCGTCGCGGTTCTGCGTGTTCTGAATCAAAAAGACCATCAGGAACGTCACGATCGTGGTCCCGGTGTTGATCACGAGCTGCCACGTGTCGGAGTAGCCGAAGTGACGCCCGCTCACGCCCCAGATGGCGACAATGAGCAGCGCGACGAAGAACGCCCATGGCGTGCCCGTGATGGCGGACGTCTTCTGCGAAAACCTGTGGAACGACTCGCGGACGCGCCAGCCGTGCGACGCCGGCTCTTCGTCCACCACGCGCTTCGCCTGCGCAAGACTGTCCGGCTCATGCATGGGGTTATTCATGATCATGTGAGAGCAGACCCAGCAACGCGCGTGCCGCGGCGGGCTCGACGGAGCGGGTCGGCGGGCGTTTAATGTCGTCGCATGTTCGCCCGCCTGAAACATGTTCCGCGCGTCGAAGCGCTTGCCGCGGTCGGGGCGCTGTTCATCTCGCTCGTGCTGCTGGCGGTGAAGTTCACCGCCTACTACCTCACCCAGTCCGCCGCGATCTTTTCCGATGCACTAGAGAGTATCGTCAACGTCGTCGCGTCGGTGGTGGCGGCGTACTCGCTCTTCCTCGCGCACCAGCCGCCGGACGAGCAGCACCCGTACGGTCACGGCAAAGTCGAATTCCTCTCCGCCGGTTTCGAAGGCGGCATGATCCTGATCGCCGCGTGCGCGATCGCGTTTCGCGCCGTCGAAGAAATGATCCGTGGTCCCGGCGCGCACCAGCTCAACTGGGGTCTCGTACTGATCTTCGTTGCTGGTGTGATCAACGGCGCCGCGGGACTCGGGTTGCTGGTTCTCGGCAGACGCCGGCACTCGATCACGCTCGAGGCGGACGGGAAACATCTGCTGACGGATGCGATCACCAGCGTCGGCGTGCTCGGCGCGCTGGCGATCATGTGGATCAAGCCGCACTGGGTCTGGGTCGATCCCATGGCCGCGCTGCTCGTCGCGGCGTATATCGCCTACATGGGCACGCGCCTGCTGAGCGAATCGGCGGCGGGGCTGATGGATCGGCAGGACGCGGCGGACGAAAAACTCCTGCGCGAGATTTTAGATGCGCACGTCGCTGCGCACGGAAAAGAACCGCGCATCTGCAGCTATCACAAACTCCGACACCGACACAGCGGCCGATATCACTGGGTGGATTTTCATCTCGTCGTTCCGTCGCAACTGGACATCGCGCGCGGACACGAGATCGCGAGCGAGATTGAGCACGAGATCGAACTCGCGCTCGGCGAAGGGAACGCGACGGCGCACGTCGAACCCTGCACGGCGCGCGATTGCGCAGCATGCGGATCGTCCGCGTGACAAGATGAATTCGCACCGGTTTCCGCGGAAATTCACGCCCTGGCGCGCTTCACGCCGATGAAACCCGCGTCGTTACAGGGAATTTTGCGCGCAGCTGTTGAATTCCCCCGGTTTTTCGCTAGTTTTCTCGACTATTGATACGCGACGGGAGGACCGGAGCGTTTCAGGGGAGCGGTAGGACCGCTTCGAACCGCGATCGGGCAAGGAGCCTGGTGCGGCAGATAATCCCAGCGGCCCCTCATCCGGCGAACCCGGGATGGGCCCGAAAGGAGAGCGTTGACATGGCCAAAGCAGCAACCGCTAACGCGAAGATGACCAAGTCGCAGATTGCTTCTCACATGGCGGAGAAGGCGGAAATCAGCAAGAAGCAGGCGGCAAATTTCATGGAAGAGCTTGCGAATCTGGCCTACAAGCAGGCCAAGAACAGCTTCACGATCCCCGGGATCGGCAAGCTGGTTCTGGTGAACCGCAAGGCCCGTATCGGCCGCAATCCCGCGACCGGCCAGGAGATTCAGATCCCGGCGAAGAAGGTCGTGAAGTTCCGCGTCGCCAAGGCGGCGAAGGACGCGATCCTCGGACCCAAGAAGTAATTCAGGCACGCAATCCATTTGCGAAGCCCGGGGATTCATCCCCGGGCTTTCTTTTTTTCGCACGTCACTGTCCCGCCCTCAGCCACTTTGACACGCGAAGATCGCGCTCCGCCTCGCCATACCTGAGTTCGATGCCGATTTCGTCGCCGCCGTTGCATGGCACACCCGTTGCACTAACGCTCCATGCACGAAAGGAGTGCATCAAATGACGCGAAACAACATGGGACTCAATCCCGACAGCGACAGCGAACGACCGATGAGCTTGGGGGGCGACGCCGACGAGGCGATTCGTCAGCTCAACAGCTTCCTCCGCGGCGAGATCTCAGCGGCCGAGACGTATCGCATGGCGATCGACAAGGCAGGCGATTCGGAAAAGAACGCCGCCAATCTCGGGCTGCTGCGCGAGATTCAGGAAGAACACGGCCGCGCCGCGCAGGCGATCCGCGACCGCATCCGCGAACTCGGCGGCGAGCCCTCAGACTCGTCCGGCGCCTGGGGCGCGTGGGCGAAGTTTACGCAAGGCACCGCCAACCTGTTCGGCGACGCCGCCAGCTTGAAGAGCCTCAAGGAAGGCGAAGAGCACGGCCTGAAGGACTACGAAGAAGGCATCGACGACATCGACGCCACCAGCGCCGAGCTGGTTCAGAACCAACTCATTCCGGCACAGCAGCGTCACATCAACCTGCTGGACCAACTGATCAATGCGGTCGCGAGCGCCTGACGGCGGCAGCACGAAATCCGAAAATCCGAAATCCGAAACAAACGGAAATGATAAAAGAAATGACCGAAACGGGCGTTTGCCCTTTCGGTCATTTCTTCTTTTCTGGCTTGTTTCGGAGTTCGGATTTCGTGCTTCGAATTTTCCTCAGTAGCCTGCGCTCACA
>JAXDMN010000472.1:0-15810 GCA_034666045.1 Phycisphaerales bacterium
CTTGTGCGGCAACGCCTACTTCACCGAGCTGTGGACGACGGTGCTCGAGCGCATCCAGGTCGGGCGTCAGCTTTCCGACACGATGATGGACCACCCGCTCGTGCCGCGCGCGATCGCGCAGATGATCCACAGCGGCGAAAAGAGCGGCAAGCTCGCCTTCGTGATGGACCAGGTCTCGGTCTTCGCCGAGCAGGAGCTCAAGGAACAGATCATCGAGCTGACGCGCTACATCGAGCCGCTGATGATCATCATCATGGGCTTCATCATCGGCGGCGTCGCGCTGGCGCTGCTGCTGCCGATCTTCACGATCAGCCGGGTCGTCGCGAACTGAGCGCGGCGGGGGCGCGGGAACTAATGCGTCGGCGTCGCGGGCGTCGCCTCGTGCTCGCCGAACATCTTTTGCCAGATCGGATATCCCGGCGTGCCCGGCTTGATGAAGAGCTTGTCGTGCGGCTGCATGTAGCGCAGCGCGAACGCCAGGTAGGGTGACGTCAGCACCTTCTTCCAGTTCGGATTGTGCACCGCCGGGTCGGCGCATCCTTTGTAGAACTGACCAAGCATCAACCCTTCGCGGATGAACGGGATGATCATCCACTTGAAGATTTGATCGACCTGCAAATCCGGCGGCGGGCCGGGTGATTTGTAGTTCGGGAACCAGACCAGCAGCGTCTTGAGCGCGATCGGCATGGTCGCGGGCTTTTTTTCCGCGATCGGGTCGAACGTGGGCTCGAGCTGCTTGAATTCCTTCATCCGCCCGAGCACGTGCTTGCGGATCTGCAACGGCGAGGTGAGGGGCGACTCCTCGATGTAGAACACGTCGGCGTCGATCGAATCGCGGACGAACGGGCAGATGTGCGCGGCCTTGTCGCCGCGGTCGAATTGTTCCTGCGTGACGAATCCGCCGTCCGGGTGATGCCGGTTGCCGACGACGCCTTGCCCGACGTGCGTGCCGCAGATGAATCGCTCGATCCAGCGCTTGAGCTGTGCCCAATCCTCGCGTCCCGTCTCGGTGGCGGCGTGCACCGCTTCGCTATACTTCTGCATGCTTCCCTCCGCGCTCCGGCAATTTCCGGGAGTATAACCCGATTGATGAGAGTTGCATGAGAATGATTGGCGAGTCAGAATGATGCTGTCGCGCGGCCGGTGGGGCCGGGGAAGGATAACGATGCAACGTCAGCCTGAACCAGAGCTTATGGATCTTCCGGAGGAGGCCCGCGCGTACGCGGCGGCGAAGTTCCCAGACGTCATGGAGTCGGTCATCAACCGCCTGCTCGGCCTCGCGGGCGACGTCAAATCGCCGAAAATGGTCGATCTGGGCACCGGGCCGGGGACCGTGCCGATCCTCGTCGCGCGGGCGCGGCTGGACTGGCGGATCACCGCCGTCGACGCCGCCAAGGCGATGACGCGAATCGCGCAGATCTCCGTGAAAATGGCCGGCCTGCACGAGCGCGTCACCGTGCAGCTCGGCGACGCGAAATCGACCGGCCTGCCGGACGCGTCGTTCGACATCGTCTTCTGCGCCAGCCTCGTTCATCACATGCCGGACCCGGTTCCGCTGTGGCGCGAGATCAAGCGCCTCGCCGCGCCGGGCGCGCTGATCTTCGTGCGCGACCTGAAGCGGCCGGAATCCGAACAAGCCGCCCGCGATCTCGTGAATCGCTACGCATCCGAGCAATCCGCGCTGCTTCAGGAAGAGTTTTATCGGTCGCTGCTGTCGGCGTTCACGGTTGAAGAAGTGCGCCAGCAGCTCGACGCCGCCGGATTGTCGTTCCTGAGCGTCGAACCGGTGCCGGATCGCAACCTGGATGTCTTTGGCCGCGTGCCGTGAAATTGCCGGCGCGTCCACGCCGTCTCTCTTCGCGCGCCCCCATCTGTGCTCTCGCGGGCGAGCAACGATGACAGGGAGCCAGGCATGCGCACCAGGCTGCGTCGCGCGCGTCGCTTACTCATTGAGCTGCTCGAATCCCGCCGATTGCTCGCCGCCGTCGGACCGGACGGCTACGGCTACGTCGCCGACGCGCATCCCTTTGAAGCGGTCGAGCTCGTGCAGAACGCCGCCGGCGTCGTCACACTCATGGACGAGGTCGATGATGAGGCGCGCACGGTCGATCTCGGCGCCAACACCTTCACCTTCTACGGCCAGAAACACACCGGCATGGAGATGTTCGTCAGCTCCAACGGCTTGATCACGTTCGGTGCGGGAAGCACGTTCTTGGGCGGCTCCTGGGACAACCCCCCGCTCGAACCCGCCATCGCCGTCCTGTGGGACGACTGGTACGACAGCGCCAATGACGGCCAGGTCATGACCCTGTTCCAGGACACCGGCGGCACGAGCGCGCCGGACCGGCTGGTCGTCCAGTGGCACACCGCGCATTACACCGGCGGCGGCGTGCGCGTGATGTTTCAGGCGATTCTGCAACTCAACACCGGCGACGCCGCCGGCAGCATTATTTTCAACTACGTCGCGCTGGAAACTGGCAACGAGGCGACCGCCGACGCAGCCAGCGCCGCGATCGGCATCAAGGGAAGCGGCGGCGCGTACGCGAACAAACTCGTCATCGCCACTCAAGAGCAGCCCAGCCCCCTCGTCGGCGTCGGCAAGGCGCTCGAGATCACGCTCGCGCAGACCGGCCAGCCGCGCGCGGACGCGGGACTGCCGAAGCACATCGAGGAAGGCATCAGCGACGAGATCGAGATCCAGCTCGATGCGTCCGGCTCGACCGATCCGAATCAAGCCGCCGCCACGCTCGATTACGCATGGGACTTGGACGCCGACGGCGTGTTCGGCGAGACCGGCGAAGAAGCCGCGAATGGCGACGAGGTTGGGATCAAGCCGACATTCTCCGCGACCGGCGGATTGAATGGCCCGCTCCTCTTCTCGATCGTGCTGCGCGTGACAGATGAAACCGGGTTGATCAGCTACGACACGACGACGGTCGAAGTCACGGACGTCATCCCAATCGTCGGCATGACAGCGCCCGCGACACTCTTCGCCGACGTCCCGGCAACGTTTGTCTTCACAGCGAACGCACCTGACGTTGACTTCAGTTTCATCGTCGATTGGGGCAACGGGGATTTCGAATATCCCTCGGGCAAAGGGTCCGGCGTCTCGGTCAGCCATGCCTTCCCCGCGCCGGGTTCCTACACCATCTCGCTCACCGCGAGCGATCAATCCGGCTCGACCAGCACCCCTGTTGAAAAAACGGTCACGGTCGGCAATCGCCCGGATGTGTTGCTCACGTCGGACGGCATCCTTCTCGTCACGACCGGCGGCGGCAACGACGCGATTACGGTTGACATCACCGGCAGCAGCGCACGCCTCAATCGCAATGGCACGGTCACGACGTATCCGCTCAATGACGTGACCTCCGTCGACATCAAGAGCGGTGACGGCAACGACGTTATTACCGCGATCTTGCACGTCCCGCAGCGCGTCTTCGCCGAGGCGGGCGACGACACGATCACGACCGGTGACGGAGCGGATTACATCGACGCCGGCGACGGGGAAAACGTCGTCGACGCCGGCGACGGCACGAACATCATCTACTGCGGCGCGGGCGACGATCGCATCGAATCCGACGGCGGCGAAATCCATCCCGGCGACGGCAACGACACCATCCTCGGCGGCGACGGCGGCTTCGACATCAGCGGCGGCAATGGCGACGACTCCATCACCACCGGCGCGGGCGAAGACGACATCTCCAGCGGCGACGGCGCCGACACGATCTCGAGCGGCGGCGGCGCAGATCACATCAGCACGCTCGGCGATGAAACCACCGGCTTCGGCGCCGTCATCGACGCCGGCGCAGGCGACGATCTGATCACCTGCGGATTCACCAATTCGATCAGCGCAGGCAGCGGCGATGACATCATCGGCGTCTATCGCGCCATCTCCGTCGACGGCGGCGCTGGCAACGACGCCATCCGCGCCGGCAGCGACGTCGATCATCCGGTCGTCGTCCGCGGCGGCGACGGCGACGACCGCATCGACACCGGCGCCGGTCACGATTCCATCTACGGCGGCGCCGGACGCGACACCGTCCACGCCGGCGACGGTGGCGATCTGCTCAACGGCGGCGGCGGCGCGGACAAGCTCTTCGGTCAGGGCGGCAACGACCGCCTCTACGGCGGCGCCGGCAACGATCGCATGGACGGGCAGGGCGGCAACGACCGCCTCCGCGGCGGCAGCGGCGCCGATCGAATCCACGGCGGGGCGGGCGTCAACGCCGCTGATCAAGATGATGAGGAAGATGAACTCTTGAATATCCAGAATACGCTTGCGTGATCGCGTAGGTAAGCAGTAGGGAGGCAGGCATGAAACAGGGTCGATCGCAGCAGCAGCGCATCTCCGCCGCCGTCCGCGGCGTCGTTGAACGACTCGAAGCGCGCATGCTCATGGCGGTCGGTCCCGACGGCTACGGCTACGTCGCCGAGGCGCATCCGTTTGAGAACATCAACATCACCTTCGACACGCCCGGTGTGCAGCAGTACGGGCTCGATCTTGGCGACAACACGTTCAACATTTACGGTCATGCGTATGGCACCGATGACATTTCCCTGAACCGCAATGGGCTGATCACCTTTGGCGGGGGCACCACCGCTTACAACCCCGGCCCGCTCGCCAGTTCTCCGTTCCTCCGCGCCCTGATGCCGCTCTGGAGCCAGAATCGCTCGACCCATATCGGAAGCATCTTCACCAAGCTTGAAAACACCGGCGGCTCCGACGCGCGGCCGGAGCGGCTCATCGTCGAATGGGATCTCGTTCCCAGGAGCGAGAGCGGCTTGACCGGCAATTTGACGTTCCAGGCGATCCTCGAGCTCAACACCGGCGAGCGCCCGGGCGACATCATCTTCAACTATGTCTCGTTCGACAGTGCGAATGCGGTGAACACGGTCGGCATGAAGGATGTCGGTTACAACAGCAACCGCCTGCTGATCTCGCAGAACGACCTCGACACGGACCTCGTCGGCGAAGGCAAGTCGATCCGCATCCGCAACACCGCCACCGGCCAACCGATTGCGCGCACCGGCCGCACGAAGACTCAGGACGAGGGAAGCAGTGACACGGTCGCCGTCACCGTCGACGCCTCGCCCAGCGTCGATCCCGACCAGTCGTCCAACAGCCTCACCTATGCGTGGGATTTCGATCTCGACGGCGTCTACGGCGAGAGCGGCGTCGGCGCCACGCGGGGCGACGAGAACGGCCGCACCGCGACCTTCGTCGACCCGACGCCCGGCTCGGGACGCGAAGGACCGGCGAGCTACCCGATCGCCGTGCGCGTAACGGACGCCTCCGGCGTCAGCAGCTTCGGCGATGGGTTCGTCGGCGTGCAAAACGTCGCGCCCACGTCCGCCACGATCACCGGCCCGGGCACCGCCTCCCCCGGCTCACCCGTCAGCTTCGATCTCGTCGGCACCGATCCGGGCAAGGACATGTACGGCTTCAACATCGACTGGGGCGACGAAAGCGGCGACAGCCCCCTCGGCGCCAAAGTCACCGCGACGCACACGTATTACATGCCGGGTGAGCACACCATCACGATCACGCCTTTCGATGGCTTCATCATGTATGGCGCGCCCGTCACCAGGACGATCATCGTCGGCCCGCTCCCGGACCTGCTGCTCAGCGACGCCGGCGTCCTGATGGTCAGCGGAACCGGCGGCGCCGACACCATCACGCTGGACCAGGACGCCACCAACGTCCGCCTCACGCGCAACGGCACGCTCACCACGTACCCGATCGCCGACGTCAAGGGCTTCGTCGTCGACAGCGGCGACGGCAACGACACGATCACCACGACGCCCGACTTGCCTGTCACCATCCTCGCCGGCGACGGCAACGACATCATCGACGTCGACACAGGACAGGCCACCGCCGTCATCTTCGGCGGCAATGGCGACGATGACATCACCGGCACCGGCGTTTCCAACACCGTCCGCGCGGGCGAAGGGAACAACCGCGTCGAGATCGCCGGCGGCGACATTACCACCGGCTCGGGCGACGACGTCATCATCGCCGGGGGTGGACGCCAGATCTCCTCCGGCGACGGCGACGACTCCATCACCACCACCGATTTTTTCGATCGCATCGACTGCGGCAACGGCGCCGATACAGTCTCGACCGGCAACTTTACCGACCGCATTTTCGCCGGCGGCGATCCGGTGACCGGCATCGGCGCGGAGATCGACAGCGGCGGCGCGCCGGACTTCATCACCGCAATCTTCGCCACCACCATCAACGGCGGCGGCGGCGGCGACACGATCGACGTCGGTTCCGCGCTGGAGATCAACGGCGGCGACGATGACGACATCATCCGCGCAGATAGCTCTGTCGGCACCGTCAACGCCGGCGCCGGCAACGACCTCGTCCGCGCCAACAGCAACGCCGCGACAGCCGCGGGCGCGATTGTCTTCGGCGGCGACGGCGACGACATCCTCTTCACCGGCGACGGACACGACCGCATCTACGGCGGCGCGGGTCGCGACATCATCCAGGCCGGCAACGGCGGCGACCTGCTCAACGGCGGCGGCGGGAACGACGTCCTCTTCGGCCAAGGCGGCAGCGATCGTCTCTACGGCGGCGCCGGCGACGACCGCCTGTACGGCGGCGGCGGCAACGACCGCTTCATTGGCGGCAGCGGCGCCGACCGAATCGACGGCGGCGCGGGCGTCGACGCGGCCAATCAGGAAGATCCGCAAGACGAGCTTTTCAACATCCAAAACGCCCTGGCCTGAATCCGCCTGCAAAAAATCTCGGAAACGCCGGGCCAAGCGCTGTCGACTCTAAAGGCGACCGCCGATTCAGTTCGCCCTTCATTTCCACAGGGCCAACGGCGGGGGAATAACCTGGGGAAGGAGCAGCAGATGAATCGCGAAACGATGCACGCGCTCGAGCGGCGCGTCCTGATGGCCTTCGGCTCGGTCACGGCCGGCGTGTTGACCGTCAACGGCACGCTCGCCGCCGACACCATTCGGATCAGCCAGGATTTCGACGACATCCCGGGCGGCGGGGATTCGGTCGAGGTCAGGATGAACGGGCAGCTCGAAAAGTTCGCACTCGCCGGCCTCACGCGTATCGACGTCTTCGCCGGCGAAGGGAACGACGTCGTCGACGCGGCGGCGAACGATCCGTTTCCGCTGTTGCTGCCGGTCTTCGTTGACGGCGGGCCGGGCGCTGACAACATTCACGGCGGACGCAATCGCGACACGATCTTCGGCGGTACCGGCAACGACGACATCCTCGGCAACGCCGCCAACGACAAGCTCAACGGCGGTGACGGCGACGACACCATCCGCGGCTGGGACGGCGATGACACTATCGACGCCGGCGCGGGCAACGACTACGTCCTCGGCAACGACGGCTACGACAAGATCCTCGGCGGCGACGGCGACGATTTCCTCGGCGGAAACGCCCAGAAAGATACGATCGACGGCGGGCTTGGGAACGATCGTCTCAACGGCAACGGCGGCAACGACAAGCTGACCGGTGACGCCGGCGCGGATCGCCTCTACGGTTATGACGGCAATGATTTCCTCGACGGCGGCTCGTCGAACGATCGCCTCGAAGGCGGCCTCGGCGTCGACACGATGGCCGGGCAGGGCGGCAACGACCGCTTCTTCTCCACCGGCGATGCGGCCGTCGATTCGCTCCTTGGCGGCAAGGGAAATGACACCGCGCTGGCGGACGCGTCGGATATTCTCTTCGCCATCGAGACCCTGTCGTAGCGGGGCACGCCCAGTCCTTCACGGAGGCAACCGACGTGGGCATCCGGCAACTTCCCTGCATCGAGCCGCTCGAGTCGCGCGTTCACCTGAGCCTCGGCGCCTACAACATCGGCGATGCGATGCCGCCGGCGCGGCGGTACACGGTCGATAATGTCGACCGGCTCAACCTCCGCAGCCAACTCGCCGGTTCGACGATCGGCGCGAAGCTGGCGGCGCTGAACAGCGCCAGCGCGACCTTCGCCACCGATTTCGACAAGGCGCTGCTCGACTACATGAAGGCGCGCACCGCGCCGAGCTTCGACTTCACGCCCGCTGACGTGCCTGCTATCGCCAGCTTCCTCAAAGGCGCCGACGCCGACGAGCAGAAGCTTTACAACGCCGAAGTGCTCGGCACCGCGACCCCGCCGCTCGGCATCACGCCGGCCAAGCCGACCGCGGAGAAGGCGACCCTCTCCGAGACGCTCCGCCGCAAGGGCGTGCAGTATCACGTCTACAACTTCATCGTCGGCGGCGCGCTTTATCCGAATTTTACGCCGGTGCAAAAGCTGACCGGCACCGGGCAGTACATCGACTGGCTGAATCCCCGCGTGTTCGGGAAGGTCGATTCGCTGACGATCTCCGCGCATCTCCAGCGTCTGCTTCATCTGCCGCTGACCGCCGCCGCGTATCGCTTCGTCGGCACCAGCGCGTACGGGCAGACGATTGCGAACACGCTCTACACCTGGGCCGGTCAGGCGCCGCCCGTCTCCGATGCGGCGCTGCTGCGGCTCTACAAACCCGCCGGCGCGTCGGCGCACACCGCCGCGGTGCCGGCGAGTGTTCGTGTGCTGCCGTCGTGGGGCGCGCTCGACACCGGCGTGCGCGTCAATCAGATGCTGACGACGTACAACCTGATGCTCGGCACCGCCGCGTGGACGCCGGAGCTGAACACGCTTTTCATGACGCTGATGTTCCAGCACGGGCGCGTGCTCGGCGAAACGGCGCGGGCGGTGTATGTCGATGAGACGAGCAAGTTCGGCGTCAATGCGAACCCGCTCGGGCGGACCGACAACAACAAGGCGCTGCAACTTTCCGCTTCGCTGCTGACGATGGCGCGGATTTTCCCCGAGTTCGCCGCCACGCGCGACACCGGCGCAACGCCGGATAAACTCGGCTGGAAAAGCCTCGCGAAAAAGGTGCTCAAGGACGCGCTGCCGCGGAATTATCGCGGCAAGTACAACTCCTACCTCGGCGGGCATGCGTGGAAATTCGACGGCTTCCACAAAGAGGAAAGTCCCGGCTATTCGCAGGGGATGGCCGAGACGTTCCTCCAGCAGCTCAAGCTCTCGCAGATCAACGGCGGCGCGAATGATCCGTTCCTGAAGGACGATCCCG
This sequence comes from Phycisphaerales bacterium, assembly GCA_034666045.1. Lineage (GTDB taxonomy): Bacteria > Planctomycetota > Phycisphaerae > Tepidisphaerales > Tepidisphaeraceae > JAICTV01. Next base: position 9,100 of record JAXDMN010000472.1, read on the forward strand.
AACTGCGGCAGCTTCTCAGCGGCGAATATGTTTTGCCGGGCGCCACCGGCGTCGCCGATCCCGCCGCCGCCATTCCAATGGCGACGCGCGTCGAGGCGCTTTATCAGATCGCGAATCCTGACGGCACTGCGCCGTCCGTCGGAGACACGCCGCGGCCGTCGCTCGCCGGCGTTTTTCTCAAGGCGCAGATGGTCCTGCCGACCGATTCGTACGTCCGCAACCGCGAATACACCTGGCCGACGAAGTACCCGAACCTCACCGAGGTCTTTTCGCTCTGGAAGAAGGACATCAAGTCCGTCGCGCAGCAGAAAACGTACAACGTCCTCCCGATCTACAACCGCGCCGGCCGCGAGGCAAGCGTTGCCGCGACGGTTCCCGTCGAGAACCGTCCGAACAGCCCGGCGAAATACCGCAGTTGGCTCCCCGGCGCGGGCTATTACATGATCCGCTCCGACAAGGGCACGCGCGACGACGTGCAGCTCACCTTCGACGCCGGCCTGATGGGTCTGCCCAACTACAGCCAGACCGGCAACACCGCCGCGCACACGCAGTACGACCTGCTCAACTTCGAGTTGTACGGCTATCAGCGCCCGCTGATCGAAGACCCCGGCCTCGTCGCGTACGGCAACAGCCGCGAGCGAAACTGGATCAGCTCCACGCCCGCGCACAACTCGTTCACCGTCGACAACTACAGCCACGCGCGGATGGACGGTTACTTCGGCGTCATCGGGCCGGGCGAGAACAGCAAGGGCGTTGTCGTCACCGCCTTTCATTACGGCTACCAAAAACTCGACGTCGACGCCGCGCATCCGAACGGCACCGGCCCGGCGCTGGCGCGAACGATCTGGTTCGACAAGGACAACACGTTCCTCGTCGTCGACTGGGGACACCAGACGACGACAAAGGTGCACAACTATAAGATCTCCTTCACGCTCCCCAAGCCGCCGACCGAGCCGCTCCAGGCGGCTGCGTCGAAGGCGGGACCGGTCACGCTCCGCGCGCCGGGCGATCCGAGCCAGGGCGTCTTCACCGAAGCCGCCAGCGGCGGAAACGTGTTCATCCTGCCGCTGAAGTACAAGCGACGGCCGACCGCGCAGAAGGTCGGCTTCACGCAAGGAGCCCAGGACGTCGGCAGCGGCGCGGTTTCGGGTCCGTTCGTCACCGCCGCGAATTTTTCCGGCGACGCCGCGCCCGCCGATCGCTTGACCGTCACGCAGAGCGGCGCCGGCGCGAATTTCGTCACGCTCATCCACACCTACGCGGGGAAAAAGGACAAGGACCAGGTCGTCGCCAGCGCGATCGCCGGCATCATCTCGCAGACGGCCAGCGAAGTGATCGTGCGCGTGACGAAGAACGGCAAGGACACCGACATTCTCTTCCGCAACCCGTTCAACGAAGGCAAAGCGCCGCATCTCGCTGCGGCGTCGATCCCGACGCGGTCGGTCACCGTGCCGTCGCGCGCCTCGAATCCGCACACCGGCGGATATCCCGATTTCGTCGAGCTGAACGAAGGCGCCGCGCCGCCGGATTTGAACGGCGGGAAGTTCACGCTCGGCCCGGGTGACGACGACAGCGCCGCCGCGTCGGCTGCTCCCGCCTCGATCGCCGCGGCACGAAGCATCGTGAGCGACTTGTTCGGAACGAAAGAGATTCTCGAAGAGCCCGCGTCTTTACTCGCCTGACCGCGCCGGCAGCGGCGGGGGCGGCAGCGGGATCGCTGTCGCGGGGACGGGCATCACGTTGAATCCCTGCGCTTTCGCTTCGCCGTCGATGGTTCGCGATTGGAGCAGCGCGCGGAACGCTTCAATCTCCGCCGCGTCCGCAAACGCGCGCTTTGGAATTGTGATAAACCCGACCGCCGACATCGACAGCACGAAAACGTGATTCCCTTCGCTGAAGGAGATCACGGCCGGCCACTGATATTCGGTGCGCGAAAGCGGGTTCGAGGCGATCAGCCGGTCCGGCGTCGCCTCGAGATGCTGCGGTCGCTGAAGCTGTGGCTGCGCGTCCCACGCCGTGCGCTTCATGCTCCGCAGTGTCATCGGAAGCACGATCAAAATCCCGCCAAAGCCAACGACCAGTGGTAGTAACGGCAGGAGGGACGCTTGCGCACCCGCAGCGCTCGGCTGATTCGACGCGGGCGATGGAATGAGTGCTCCGACGAGCGATGTGCTGGCGCCAATTGCAAGTTGCAGCACGATGATCCACTTCAGCGTCTTTCGCTCCACGATCGAACGTGCCATCAGGAGCCACAAAATCCCGGCGATCACGATCCACGGCAATAAGCCGGTGAGAAACAGCTCGATTGGCGATGACGACTCGACGTAAGAAGCGCCGCCGGTAGGCTTGCCTGGCCGACCGGTCATGAGGGTTGCCACGATCAGCAGCACGAACACCAGCAGGAACATCGCCGCCAGAACACCACACCCCACCCACGGCGATCGCGCCGGCGGTCCGCTGAGAAAGCGCTTGCGATGCCGCTGCAGTTGATACGCTTCCGCGAACTCCTCGTACGTCAGCGTGTAGTCGATCGCAATCGTCGTCATGGGGTCCGCGATCATACCGGGACCGCCCATAACTCCTGTATTTTGGCCAGGAACTTGCGACAACGCGGCCAAATGTTGGCCGGGCCGGGAGTAGCGAGGCGCAATTACAGTGCGGCCGCCGCACGATTCGCATCGCCCCTGTACCTAAGGTCGTCGGCGGCGAAGACGCGGCGAATGGGTCAGGCCTGGCGGCAATCGGGTGTCGTCGATTGGCGCGAGTTTGCGCTTAGCGCCTCGCTGGCGGATTCACTGTGACGTGCCACTTCCCGCCCGATGGCGGATGCGCGACGCCGATGGCGTCGCCTTGCGTGGACATCTCGAAGCGGTCTTCCTCGCGCGGGAAGCCGAGGTAATCGACCGGCTCCTTGTGACGATCCGGGAATCGGCGGTGCGCGAGGCCCTTGTTGAATTTCACGTACGCGTCGAGCGCCTTGGGATCCTTGCCGCCCATCCGCCAGGTGTATTTGTTGTCCTTCACCGACAGCGCGGCGACGCGGATGTCCTTGACCTTTTGCTTGTCGATCAGGCCGACGAGGAAGACGACCCACGGTCGGTCGGAGACGTTCGTGGTGCCGACGAGGACGCCGGCGGCGTCGGTCGATTCGCTCGGCCGATTCGCGCTGATGATTCGGTAGCCATGATGCGATGGCGTCACGTCGATCTCGCGCAGGACGGCGGGATCGCCGCCGCCCTTGTCGCGGACGTACTGCTCGACGCCGCGCCGCCAGGCGCCGAGGTCGACCGATTGCGCACACCCGCCGGCCAGCGCGAGAAATACGGCGGCGGCGAGCGTGAAAAGGAGCGATTGCTTCATGCGTCAGACTTTACGCGAGAAGGGCGGAGTTGGCAGGTGTGAAAACGAGGATGGAGGATCGAGGATGGGGGATAGACAAATGCTCCGTCGCCATTCTCTATCCTCAATTCTCGATCCTCGTTTTCAATCTTCTCATCGCCCGATGCTGGCATTGGGTTGATGATTCGTCGGCGGCGTCGCGGTCGGCGTCACGTCAGGGCCTTGCTTGTGCGCCGCGACCACTTCATCCCCGCGCTTTTCGCGCAGCAGGGCGACGATTTGCGTTCGGCCGGTGCGCTCGGCGAGTTGCAGCGGCGTGAAGCCGTAGTCATTCGCGACGTTCGGACGCGCCCCGGCGCCGATCAGCAACGCGACCACCGCTTCGCCGCGCGCGTGCGTTGCATCGTGCAGCGGCGTGCAGCCGAACTTGTCGCGGATGTCGAGCTTCGCGCCATGGCGAACCAGAACGTCGGCGACATTCTGATCGTCGGCCCGTGCGGCGAGGTGCAGCGGCGTGCAGCCGGTGCGGTCGACGAGGTTCACGTCGGCGCCGCGATCGACCAATGCCTGCATCGCCGGCAGATTCGCGGCGCGGGCGGCGCGATGCAGCGGCGTTTCGCCGTCGACATCGCGCGCATTCGCGTTGCCGCGGCGCGAGAGCAGCACTTCCATCGAATGGGATTGCGGGTCATACGCCGCCCAGTGCAGCGCGGTGCGGCCCTGGTTGTCGATCGCATCGATCTGCGCGCCGCGGTCGAGGAGGAACTGCGTCACCTGCGGGGAGCCGATCGAGTCATGCAACGGCGTCACGCCGCGGTCATTGCGCGCGTTGATGTCGGCGCCTTTGTCGAGCAACAGCCCGACCGCGCCGATCTGCCCGTCGCGCGCCGCGGAGTGCAGCGGCGTATTGCCCCAGTCGCTCGAGCGCGATTCGTTGGATCGCACCTGCACGTTCACGTCCGTGCCCGCCTTGACCAGCCGCTCGATCGTCGCCAGATCGCCGCGCTCGGCGGCGACGTGCAGCGCCGTGCGGCCGACGCGATCGCGCTTGTCCGCCGACGCGTCCTGATCGAGGCTCTTGCCGTAGCAGACCGTCGCGATGTCGAGCAGGTCTTCAAGCCCGCCGCGATGGCCGTATTCCATGCCCCAGTACATGCTCAACTCCGCGAGCTTGTTGCGGAAATATTGCTGCCCGCGGCGATTGCCGTTGGCGTCGGTGTAACGCTGCAGGACGTCGGTCGCATGCTCCTCGATGGCGCGGCGGATGCCTTTGCGCATCTTCGGGAGGTACGAGCTCGGGTTGAGCGCTTCGTCAAAATGCTCGGAGATGAACAACGAGAAAAACTGCGAATCCGGCCGCACGTGCGGCGCGATCTTCCAGTACTCGCCGTCGCGCACCAGCATGGGCGGACGAAGCTCGCCCTTGAGCATGACCGGCTCGCTCAGGTTGCGATAGAACATCATGCCCATGAGATTGGCGACGAGGTCCGCGTTGGAATACGCGCCCGCCGTCGACCAGCCGAGCAGGCCGCTCTCGGCGAAGATGAATTCGTCGGTGCCGATGTAGACCGCCTTGGCGCGCGCATCGTCTTCGCTGGCGCCTTCCTTGAGGGCTTTGCGATAGGCGCGGAAGTAATGCATGCCCATGTCGGTGAAGTGCCCGATTTTGTCAGTCCCCATCGTGACGCCGTACGCCTTGATCGTCGCGCACTCCCAACTGTTGAACGGATTGAGTGGAAGCTGGACATACTGGCGGACTGATGAGGCCGGTTTGTAGCCGACAATCTGCCCCGGGAAATTTTGCTTTGCGCCGGCTGTCAGAACACGGGTGTCGTAATCGTTGATCAGGAAAAGCGCGGGCGGGAACTGGGAATTGACCGAGGCGGCGATGGCGTCGGCGGTCTGCAACTCCGCCACCGACTGCTTTGCCTCCAATTCTCCTTTGATTCTGCCATTAATCTTATTGACCCCTTTTTCGATGGCGGTATAAGCCGTCTTCGTCAACTCATCGCCGATCTCCGCGAACTCGCGTCCGGCGGGCGGCGTAAATTGGTCTGTCTCATGGGCTCGCGCGGGGCGCGCGACGGCTAGGAAACAGAGCGCTAGGGCGAGCAGGGTGAATCGGGCGCGAAACGACATTCGACCTCCGTTGTCGCAGAGCGGCATGAACAGAATGGCATAAGCAAAAGCCGAACCGCGACTGGGACACCGTCGTCTTATCGCAGGGTAACGGGGCGCGGAACGCCGGAAAATCGATATCTGTGGGTGTAAGTGCATCAGCTACCACCGGTTGGGGTAGCCAGAGATGGCTATTACGACTCGCGCGGTTCTGCCGAAGACTATTAATGTCGGCTCGTCGATTCCCACGGGCAGTGGGGACTTCCCGCCGTGTGTTGTGGACCTCTTGTTCCGTCCTGAGGAGTTAGAATGGGATTCCCCTGCCGTCGCGGCGTGTCATGCGCCGTCTGTGCCATTTTCGCGGCCCTGTTTTCCGTCTCGATGATCGGCTGCAGCTCGCACGAGCGGATGGAAACCGCGCTGGCCAGCGGCGCGGGCATGAGCTTCGCCGGCGCGCAGGTGCCTCAATATAAAATGTCGGTCGCGCCGCAGGCGATGCATGTGATCGGCGACTCGGCAGATCTGCCGCAGCGTGCCATCTCGACGCCACCGATGACCAAGTTGTCATCGGCCGACGCGCCGAGCGACCTGCGCGTCATGACCTTCAACCTCCGCGTCCCGTTCATCCTCGATGCCAACAACCACTGGGCGTTCCGCAAGAAGAACGTCATCAAGACGATCGCGGCGGCGACGCCGGACGTCCTGGGCGTGCAGGAATGCGTCGCCGAGCAGGCGGATTATCTCCGCGAGCAGTTGCCGGCGTACGGCTTCCGCGGCGTCGGTCGCGGCGACGGCCGACGACAGGGCGAGTTCGCCGCCATCCTTTACCGCCGCGACAAGTTCACGGAAATCGATCACGGTTATTTCTGGCTGAGCGAAACCCCGGACGTCCCGGGCAGCAAGAGCTGGGGCGCCTGGTCGACGCGCATGTGCACCTGGATCAAGCTTCAGCCGCGCGACGGCAGCCCCGCCTTTGCGATGTTCAACGCGCACCTCGACAACATGAGCGGCCGATCGCGCGAGAATTCGGCGCGGCTGATGCACGAGAAGATCGTCGAGATCACCGGCGGCAGCCCGGTCATCGTCACCGGCGACTTCAACGCCGACGCCGGCACCGAACCATATCGCCTCCTGCTCGCCGGCGAGCAGGAGGACAAGCCGCAGTTGCTGTACGACGCCTTCCGCGTCACGCACCCGCGCATCCAGAGCGATGAGGGAACTCGTCACGACTTCAACGGCAAGCGCGGCGGCGAC
>JAXDMN010000473.1:0-13054 GCA_034666045.1 Phycisphaerales bacterium
AGCGGCCCCCGCGGATGACTCTGCGCTCGACGCGGCCACGCGCGGCGACGACTGCCCCGCCGTCGCGGTCGCCGGCAACCCAAGCCGTCGCGCCGTCCGGCCGGCCATGAACTGGAAGATCACGCGCTCCACATCCGCGACGACGTCCTGCACCGGCTGGGTCGAATCGATGACGTGTCCGTTCGGCATCGGCTCGACGAGATTGCGGTACTCGTTGCGCTGGCGCACGGTTTCCTCGAACGCGACTTCCTTCTTGCGCGCCTGCACCACTTCGGGCGGCGCGTCGAGCAGAAAGACGAGGTCCGGCTTGCGCGCGAGGCGCCAGGCGAGTTTGAGCAGCCACTGCGGACCCTTGTAGCGGTAGCGGCGGCCGTCGACGAGCGCGTCGACGCAGTAGCGATGGTTCAGCGCGAGTCCGCCGCGCGCGACGACCGGGCGGATCGTGAAGTGGTAGCCAAGCGAGTAGTAGACAATCCACCACAGCGCCTTGACGATCGACGCCGCGTGCGAGCGCGGCGGCAGACCGTGCGGTTGACCGCCGCCGCTGACGTTCGGCTTGCGCGGCAGCAACCCCGGCGCGAACGTGCCGTACTCGATCCCGCAGAACGCACCCGCGAGATCGCGCTGAAGCACCTCGACGACGGTGCTCTTGCCGACGCCGTCCGGCCCGAGCATCACGACGTGCAGCCCGGCGGATGGCCGCAGGTACTCGCGCACGCGACGCAGTCCCTTGCCGAGCTTGTAGGCGATCGTCCAGAACGGCCGGCGGAAGAACGCGCCGCGGCGCAACGTACCGTGCAAGTTGTCTTGCGCACGGCGGACGGGTTCCCAGTCGCCGGACCGCGCCGCCGATTCGATCAACGACGCTTCTGTCGCGCTCCAGAATCGCCGGATCTCGTTCGCGCATCCGGCCGGGTCGTGTTTGAACGTTTCGCAAAGCACGCGCTCGTGCAGCGGCGCGAGGCAGCGCTTGGCGATCTTCTCGATGAGGTAACAGGCGAACTCGCGCGGCGTCCGCGGCGTGGCGAACGTGTCCGCGCCGCCCGCGCGGGTCGGCTGAGCGTCCAACACTTCGTTGCCGTCATAGAAATAGCGCCCGGCGCGGCGGTAGTCGGGGCGCAGGTGAATCCGCAGGAACTCTGGCGGCGCCTCCGCAGCCGGGACACGCTCGCACGCGAGGACGAACTGGTTGTCACGATCCCAACTGATCAGCGCGGCACCGATCCGCTCGCGCGATTCGTGTACGGCCGTTGCAATTTGTCCCGGCAGCGCGCGACGCGGCACGAGGATGTCGATGTCGACCGGATCGAACGCCCCGCCGCCGTAGCCGTCGATGACCCAGAAGGGAATCTGCCCGCGCCCAAGCGTGTCGAAAACGCCGACGAGCGCGCGTTCGCTGCGATCGGCTTGCTCGGCGTGATTGCGCGGCTCACCACGATCCGTCACCGGCGGCGCCTCCGCAGTTGGAGTCATCACGTCCGACATGCCTGCTTCTCTTTCGTAGAACCGCACCCAAGCCGCCGCGCAGATCAACAAAAGCTCCGCGCGAGCCCTCCACCAGTGAATTCTAGCCCGGGAGGCTTAGATTACAATTGTCTCATCTTCGGGATTGCGTAAAGCCTTACCGAATTCGCCCGGCAGCGAATGGATGGGTAAAGCTGAGCGGATCGGGCGACGGATTAAACGCTTCAGTTGACGGCGGCGGTGAGCTGGTGCTCCGCCTGCGCCTCGCGCAGTTGCGCCAGCGCGTAGACCGCCGCCTCGCGCTCGCAGTCTCCGATCACCGTTCCGTGCCGCTCATCGGCGGCGTGGGCAGGATTAAGCCGCTCGCCGATCGGACCCCACGTGCTGCGATAGCAGTTGAACACGAGATTGTGCTTGATCGACAGTTCCAGCCCGGCGCGGGCGAACTCGCGCTGCACCGCCGGCACAGACGGAAAACGCCGCCCGTCCGGCAGGCGATCGAGATCGGCGGCCTGGCTGGGGTTCCAGCCGGTGTCGTACAGGCGCTCGACGGCGTACGTGAGCTTCATCGGTTCAACCATCCTTCCCAAGCCGGTCTGACCGGCCGCCCCCCGGACCACGACAGGATCAAACGAAATGCGGGGCATCATGGTAGTCATGCGCGATCGCTTGTCACGATAATTTTCGGCTGCCGCGGGGCGCGACTTCAGCAGTCCGCGTTCGGCGTCGCGGACGGATTGCCCAGGAGCCTCAGAAGGCGGGAAAAATCGAGCGGCTTGCGGATGTAATGGACCTCGTGGTGCTTGCGGAAATTTTCGATGCGATCCCCACCTGCGGCGGTAATCAGCACCTTGACCATGTCCGGGCGAAGCTCTTCCAGCTTCGTCGCCAGGTCCAATCCGCTCATGCCGGGCAGGTCGACGTCGATCAGCGCGACCGGCGGCATTTCGCCGTCGCCGAGGTCGCGCAGCGCGTCCTCAGCACACTCGTAGGCGTGCGAGTGATAACCGCTGGCGGCCAGAAGCTTCCGCAGCGCGTTTCGAGAAACGCGTTCGTCCTCGACGATCAGCACGGTTACCTCGGTCGCGTCCGCTTGCTCGGCGCCTGCGGGATACTGACTCTTATCACCGCCGTGTCGACTTGTGCTGGGGCCACCGTACATAGCTGACGGCAGGTGCAAGGGTTGTACCATTGGTGCCAGTTCCCCATGAATCGTCGTCACCGCGGTTGAAGTCGCAATGCGCTGCCGAATTGCCGTAAGTGGCGTCGGGGTTTTCGGAACTTTTGGCAGCGACAATACTTTTTGGAAGCGGCCACATCCCCACGCGTAAGTAAAGTTACGCTCACGTCGAGTTCGCTGCCCGCACTTGCGACGCGGACGGCGGCGGGTAACGTCTGCGCCCGGACATGCCCACAGCCGCACCACGACCGCGACGACGATCAGGAGCGTCACCCGTCCATGGATGAGAAACAGCAGGAAGTCAGCGCCAACATCAAGCGCGCCCGCTTCGCGCGCTCCCAGCATCGCGCCAAGCAGCACGCCGACGCGCACGACGACGCCGCCGACGATGAGGGGCCGTCGCACGAGTCGATCCCCAGCGATCCCGGCATCCCGCGCGGCGACGCGACGCTCATCACGACCGCCGACGGCATGGCCGCGCTGCTCGCGCATCTCCGCGACGCGGGCAGCTTCGCCTACGACAGCGAGTTCATCGGCGAACTCACGTACATTCCCAAGCTCTGTCTCGTGCAGGTCGCGACCGTTAGCCGAGTCGCGCTGATCGATCCGCTCGCGGCGATCGACCTGCGCCCGTTCTGGGAGCTGATCGCCGACCCGACCGTCGAAAAAATCGTCCATGCCGGCGAGCAAGACGTCGAGCCGGTCGTCCGCCATCTCGGCACCGAGGCGAAAAACGTCTTCGACACGCAGATCGCCTGCGGCTTCATCGGCATGGCGTACCCGGTCGCGCTGGCGAAGCTGGTCGGCGAACTGGTCGGCGCCAAGCTCGGCAAAGCGCTGACGTTCTCACACTGGGACCAGCGGCCGTTGTCGCCGAGCCAGCTCCGCTACGCCGCCGACGATGTCCGCTATCTGCCGGCGCTGCGCCAGCAGATCGGCAAGCGCCTCGACGCGACGGGCCACTGGAACTGGGCCCGCGAAGAGTTCGACGCCATGTGCGACGCGAAGCTGTATCAGTTCGATCCGGAAACCGCGTACCTGCGCGTGCGCGGCGCGACGTCGCTGTCGGCCCACGCGGTGGCGGTGCTCCGCGAGCTGGTCATCTGGCGCGACTCGGTCGCGCGGGCCCACGATGTCCCGCCCCGCGCGTTTTTGAAGGACGAGATCCTCGTCGACCTCTCGCGCAATCCGGTCAAGTCGCTGGACAGGCTCGATCGCGTGCGCGGGCTGCCGCGGCCGGTCGAAGCGGCGCACGGGCGCGAGATCGTCGAAGCTACGCTGCGCGGCCTGGCGGCGCCGCCCGGAAAATTCCCCTTCGCGCGCACGTTCGAGCCGAGCCCCACCGAGCGTTTCCGCGCCGACGCCGTCTGGGCCGCCGCCCAGTGCATCTGCATCGGCCAATCAATCGACCCCGCGCTGGTCACGAGCCGCCAGGAAGTTGGCGACTTCGTCCGGCATGTAAACCACGGTCGCGAGCCGAAGGAAAGCGGGATCTTAAAAGGGTGGCGCCGCGCGGCGCTCGGCGATCCGCTGCTCGACCTCATGACGCGCGAAGGAAAAGTCGCGCTCGCGTGGAGAGACGGTGCGCTGAAGACGATTTCCTGAGGCGAGCGGAACGCGCGACCGCAAAAGGGACGGAGCCGGACTCTAGTGAGTCCGGATCGCTGCGCAGCAGCGAGTTCTTTTCCGCGCGGTCGAGCAATCTTTCACTCGCGACTTCGTCGCGAACCGGACTCATAGAGTCCGGCTCCGTCCGTTCTGCGGGAAAGAGGTTTACCGCTCGACGATTCGGCGCGATCAGCGTCGTTTCCCGACGACCAACCCGACCACTCCAAACACCGCCGCCAGCGCAAATCCGATTCCGAAGATGATCCAGATGCTTCGGTTGTCGCCCGGCGCGCCGGCGATCATGTCGACGAGCGCGGGACGCGTGCCCATCGTGGCGCTGGTGATGACCAGGCCGCCGAGGACGACGAAGATCGAGGCGGCGAACGCCATCGCGCCCAGCGCGGGGGCGAGCGGGTCGGCTTGTTCGACGTAGATGGTGGGCGGTGTGACGGCGCGGCCGCCGGATTCGCCCGGGGCGCCCATGCCGCTGTCGGAGACGGCGCGGCCGCGACCGGGGCGGGCGCCTTTGCCGGTGCCGGGCGCGATTTCGTCGAGCAGCTCGGCGCCGAGGCTGGTGTCGTCGCTCTCGCGCGTGAGATCGAGCAGGCCGGAGCCGGAGCCGACGCCCTCGAGGTTCACCTGGTCCTGGGGCGTGATCGCGGTCTGCGCCGACGGGTCGGCGGCTTCGACGGAGTCGTCGGCGGAGAAGACGTTGATGCCGCCGCGACCGCCGAGGCTGCCGCCGGCCATGCTGCCGGTCAAACCCGTGCCGCTCATCGTTCCGCCGACGCGCGAGGGCGACGGCATTCCGCCGACCGAGCCGGAGAGACCCAGGTCGCCCGCCAGCGCGGTGTCGTCCTTCATCTGCATGTGCATGCCGGACCCGCTCATGCCGGTGCCGGTGGCTTCGTTGTCACTGAGCGAGATGCCGACGGCCGACCCGGACGCGCCGCGTGAATCGGCCAGGCCGATCGGCGCGCCACTGTCGCTGGGACCGAGATCGACCTGATCGAGCGTTCCACCGCCGAGTTCCGCCTTGAGCTGCTCGACCTGGTCCGCCTTGAACATGAGTCTCGGCCCGTCGCGGAATTCGCGGAGCCGTCCTTCGCGGGTGAGCTGCTTGATGTCCTCCTCGGTCTTGCCGAGGGCGGCGCGGGTCTCGTCCAGCGTGTAGAACATCTTGGCCATCATGGTGCGACTCCTGGTAGTGGACTGCTCAGCACTGCGAGCTCTCTATTTTGACGACTCCGGCGACGTCGGCGCGGGCGTCGGGCGATTGATGACGCGGCCGGCGGCGGCTTCCTTGGCGATCAAATCCTGGACCTCCGCCGGCGGCGGACTCGTGTTGTAGTTCTTCAACTCACGATCAAACTGAAAATTTCGCGACGCCACCAGCCGAAGCTGCGGCGGCGATCCGCTCACCGTGTACGCGCACAGCGTCTGCCGATCGACGTCCATGATGTAGCAGCCCCAGACGTTGCTGGAAAACTGCCCCGGCATCACGAACACCCCCGCGCCGCCGGCAATTCCGCCTGACTGCGCCTGCCCGAACGCCATCGGCAACATCGGCTGGCCCGAATCCCGCGCCAGCAGCACCGCCAGGATCGCAACCAGTACGACGGCGTTCAGATAAAGCGCGACGGCGAGCGGATTTCGGCGGCGGGGTTTTTTCATGAACGTCCAGGCGCGGGGATCATGTCAACGCCGGGCGGCAATAACTCGCTCGCCCCGGGTTGGTGATTATAAGTGAGGCGCGTCGCGTCGCAAAGGATATCTGTTTCTCGCGACGGGGGTTGCGCGAGGGTTGGGGGTCGGTGGGTTCGTTTTTCCAAAACACTTGGTGAGGTAAACGGGCGTCAACTGGCGTCAACCTGTGTAAACGTGTGTAAACCGTAGCGACGCTAATCTGGTCCCCTCTCCCGCCGGGAGAGGGATAGGGTGAGCGGGCGCGTGGAGTAAGGCCGAGTTCGTACGCCATTCAACTCCGTATGCCCCCTCACCCCGGCCCTCTCCCGGAGGCAGAGGGGGATGGTGCTTGTCGATTTCGTGCATACCTCCCATCCGCGCGGGCGCGGAAGGCGCGCCCTCTATCTCTTCCACCGCGCTGCGCATTCGTCGTGATGAAAGCGCAGCGCGCCGCCGCGGACGCAGATTCAGGGCGGAAAAATTTCCGCTTTTGATACCCGTGCGCGCTGCGCATTTGTCATCACAACCGCGCAGCGCGCGACTTATGACTGTAGATTGTCGCCGCCTTTGCGATCGGATGATTCCAGCCTCGTTCAGCCGACGCCGCGGGCCGCGACCGTTGCGAGCATCCGCTACACGCGCCCACGGCGCGGGCCGTGGCTGCAACTGATGGATCTCGAGGGGTACGAGTGGAACTTCGTCGATCTCGCGCTGCCCGATCTGCCGCCCGCGCTCGAGGGGACGCGCATTCTTCACCTGACCGACCTCCACCTGCGCACGCGCTGGCCCCGGCAGCTTGATGACGTCATCGCGCGCGTCCAGGCGAATCCGCCGGCATTGATCCTCTTCACCGGCGATTTCGTCGACGACAAGCGCGACCATCGCCCCGCCCTGCCGCTGGTGAAGAAGTTCATCAGCGGACTGCGCTCAGCCGCCGGCATGTTCGCGATCCTCGGCAACCACGACGGCGACCTGCTCGCGCCGCAACTGCACCGCCTCGGCGTGCGCGTCATCGCGCACCAGCACGTCGCCGCGATCGTCAACGGCCACCCGATCGAAATGATCGGCCTGCCCGGCCCGGGCCGCCTCGACCTCGACGAACATTTTGTGCGCGCTCTCCCGCCCAAGCGCGCCGGCGTCCCGCGCATCGTCCTGTCTCACTATCCCGATCTCATCCGCGCCACGAAATCGTTGCACCCCGACCTCTACCTCGCCGGCCACACGCACGGCGGGCAGATCTGCCTCCCGAACGAGCACGCGCTGATGACGCATGACTCACTCCCGCCGCGCATGTGCAAGGGAGCGCACGATGTCGGGGGGACATGTTTGATTGTCGGGCGAGGGCTTGGGTTTACCACGATCCCGGTCAGAATGTTTTGTCCGGCGGAGGTGGTGGAGATCAGGATCAGGGGATTGAGTCATTGAGTCATTGAAAAGAGACGATTCAACGCCTTTCCTTCAATGACCCGATGACTCAATGGCTCAATTCATTGACTCAATTCAAAGATGTTTCCCAAAATACGCCACTTCCGGCATCGCCACCTTCCGGTAGTCCGCCAATGTCATCGTCACCGCATCGCGGTGCGTGCCGGCCTGGAAGGTGACGCGGTCGTCGGCGAAGAGGGATTCGTCCATCACGGTCGGGATGCCGAACATTCGGCCGATCGGCGGCTCGGCGCCGAGCTCACACTCCGGGAACATTTCCGATAGCTCGTTCTCCTGCGCCAGTTCGCACTCGCGGGCCTGGAGCTGGTTGCGCAGCGTGTCGAGATCGACGCGATGCGACGCGGGCAGCGCGCACATCACGAAGTGTCCGTCCGCTTTTACGATGACCGGTTTAATGACTTTCCGCCCCGGGATGTGCTCGGCGGCCGCGAGGTCTTGCGCGGTGTACGTGGTGTCGTGGCGGCTGAGGCGGTAATGGATTCCCATCTGGTCGAGGTAATTCTGAACATTCATGACAGAGGACCTCCTGTCGCTGAAGCGCGGCGAAAAAGCTGAGCGCGTCCCCCTAAGAGGGCCACTGTATGCGCGGGGGAACGCGCTTCAACCGAAAAATGACAAAAGGTTTGTGCGGATGGGGTTGCTTGCAAGCCGCGCGGAGCGGCCGCTGGCTGACGCTTACTGATGCGCGGAATGTGCGCGATTAAGCGCGTCATGCAAACGCGAACGTTACTTCACGCCCATCAGGTGGGCGAGGTGCGCCATCTCCAGGCCCTCATAATCGCGCGCGTCGACGAACTGTTTTTCCAGCGACTTGTCGAACGTGCGCACCTTCTCGACCAGCGCCAGGAAAGTTTTTCGGCTGTTCGACAGGTGCTTCGTCGCCGATTCCGCCTTTTGCGTGCGCATCGCCTTCACATCGAGGCCGATGAAGCGGCGCGTCTTCGGATATCCCGCGGCTTCGAGCATGCGCACCTGGTTGTACGCCATGCGCAGGTTGGCGGCGCCGAACGATTTATCCTGGTCGTATTTCAGGCCGTTCTGATCGTTCAGGTGAACGCTCCACAACTTGCCGGCCTGGAGGGCGAACGCCATCTCGTCGCTCGGATCGAGGCCGGCGAGGATCGCGTGCGCGGTTTCGATCAGGCCGCCCATGCGCTTCGGATCGACGGTCTGACTGCCGAGGTACAGCGCATGGCCGATCGTCGGGATGTAGGCGTGATCCATCGGCTCGTTGGGCTTGGGTTCGATGGCGATTTCGACTTCCTTGTCGTGCTGAAGCAGCGCGTTGAGCGCGTCGAGCAGGTGCTTGTGGGCGTCGATCGCGTTTTTCGCTTCGCGGATGTACGTGCCCTCGCGCGCCAGCCAGAGGACGACGAATTTGATGCCCAGCTCGCGAGCGACGTCGATGCAGCGCTTCGTGCGATCGACGGCCCACTTGCGGACGTCGGCGCTATTCGCGGTGAATCCGCCGTCGACGCCACGAGAATCTTCCCACAGCCGCGGCGCGGTGAACTCGGCGACCAGCCCGTGGTCCGCCAACGTCTTCTTCATCTCCCGCGCCTCGCGCGCCACTTGGTCGGCTGATTTCTTGTCGATCTCCGGCACCGCATCATCGTCGTGGAACTGGATGCCTTCGAAG
This sequence comes from Phycisphaerales bacterium, assembly GCA_034666045.1. Lineage (GTDB taxonomy): Bacteria > Planctomycetota > Phycisphaerae > Tepidisphaerales > Tepidisphaeraceae > JAICTV01. The sequence goes on from JAXDMN010000473.1 coordinate 9,024, forward strand.
CCGAGCTCCTTGTAGACCTTCAGCTTCTTCGCGAACTCCACCGTCGGGCGCACGGTCGGGCCGAACGGATCGGCGCCTTCGTGAATGTTCCACGGGCCGAAGGAAAATCGGTAATCGGTGCTGCTGCTGCTCATGCGTCGCTCTCTCCGATGGTCATGGCGAAACGAAAAATGACGAGCGGGCGATTGTAATGAGTGGCCGCCGCGTGTCACTCCGGGGCTCGCCTGAGCCCTGGCGCTCGAGCCGCGCGGGCCGGACGATGATCCTGAGCGTGCGCCTCACCCGCCGCGGCAACGCCCTCATCAGCCAGCATTTTCGCCTCAATCGGCGCGCTATCGGACTACTCCAAAAATCCCAAATTTCCCCGCTTTTCATACCCCAAACTCACCTGCGCATCGCCGCGCGCGAACATGGGATACCAACTGAGTTACGGACGTGCCGATGGCTGATAATCGCCGGCGCCGCACGTTCCCGATTGCGATTTTGCACGTGCGGAGGGTGAATGTGACGTCCCTGCAGCACCTTCGGTGGAGACGCGAAGGGGCCGACCAAAACAGAACCCGTGAACACTCCCCCGGGCGCTCCGGTTCCCTCCGGCGCGAGGGGGAGTTCTGTTTTTAAGAACTCACTTCGGCGCGACCCGAACCCGCCGGCCGTCAATCTTCAATCGCCCCTCACTGAACAACCGAATCGCCTGCGGATAGGCGACCTTTTCCTCTTCAAACACCCGCGCCGCCAGCGTCTGAGGCGTGTCATCGTCGCGCACTTCGCACACGCGCTGCACGATGATCGGGCCGTTGTCGTATTGCGCGTCGACGAAGTGCACCGTACAGCCGCTCACCTTGCAGCCGTGGTTCAGCACCGCCTCATGCACCTTCGCGCCGTACATTCCTTTGCCGCCGAAGGGACTTGGCAGAAGCGCGGGATGGATGTTCATCACGCGGCCAGCGTACTTTTCCGGCACGTCGAGCAGGCAAAGCCACCCGGCGAGGACGATCAGGTCGACGCCGGCGTCGTCGCAGAGCGAGAAGACCGCCTTGCTGAACGCCGCGGTGTCGGCGAACGAACGGCGGTCGACGACGAAGTTCATCAGCTTGGCATCGGCGGCGCGCTTGAGCCCCATCAGCTCCGGCCGCGAGCCGATGACGATGCCGATGCGCGCGTCGAGCGTTCGAGCGTTGATCTGATCGATGAGATTCTGCAACGTCGTGCCGGAGCCGCTGACGAGCACGGCGAGGTTCAGCGGACCGGAAGCCATCGATGTGGTCACTTTGTGGCTTTGACGGCGGCCGCGTCGCGCAGCGTCAGATCCGGATAATCCGGATCCTGTCCGACGTCCGGCCTGCGCTTCCAGCTTCGCGCGCAAGAGGCATACGTGCTCCGCCGATCGACGACCTTCACCGTGATCGCCGGCCCGGCTTCGTCGCGCTTCTCCGCGAACGTGTGATGCCCGGCGCCGACCATGTCGGCGAGATCCACGCCATACGCCTGGAGCTTGCGCCGCAGGACGTCGTCTTCGACGTTGAAGATCACCTCCGCATCGAGCGCCTTGTTCACGCCGGCTTCCTTTTTCAGCGCGTCGAGCTGCCCCAGCGCCTGCTCGCGCAGCTCCATCAGCCGCTGCCACTCGGCCTTCTGCTCGTCGCCCGGCTCATCGCCGCTCGGCGTCGGCAACAGCGCGAGATGGACCGATTGCAGGTCGCAATCCTCCGCCGGCTTGTGCTCGATGTACTGCCACGCCTCGTCGGCGGTGAAGACGAGCATCGGCGCGAGCAATTTCGTCAGCACGACCGCCATGCGGTGCATCACCGTCTGCGAACGCCGGCGCAGCGGCGCGTTGGGCGTCTCGCAATAAAGACGGTCCTTCATCGCGTTGCCGTAGATGGAGCTGATCTGCACGGAGCAGAAATCGTGCAGTGCGCGAAACGCGCGGTGCATGACGTACGCGTCGTACGCGCTCGTCACTTCCCGGATCAGCTCATCCGTCTGCCACAACGCCCAGCCGTCGAGCGAATTCGGCGGCACTTCGACCGCATCCGTGTTCGGGTTGAAGTCGTACAGATTCGACAAGAGATACCGCAGCGTGTTGCGGATCTTGCGGTACTTGTCGCTGAACTCTTTGAGAACCTTCGGCGACGCTGGGATGTCGCCCTCGTAGTCGACGCTGCACGTCCACAGGCGAAGCAGATCGGCGCCGTGCGTTTCGATCTCCTTCGTCGCCGTCACGTATTCCGGATCGCTCTTGGAAACTTTTCTGCCGTCCGGCTTGACGACGAACCCGTGCGTCAACACCTGCTTGAACGGCGGCTGCCCCGCCGCCCCGAGCGCCGGCAGCAACGAGAGCTGAAACCAACCGCGATGCTGGTCCGAACCCTCAAGATACAAATCCGCCGGGAAGTTCAGGTAGCTCCGCGCCTGCAACACTGCGTGCCAACTGCTCCCGGATTCGAACCAGACGTCAAAAATGTCCTTCTCTTTCCGCAGGTTCGTCCTGGTGAACCCAGGCGGATACTGAAAATCGGCGCCGAGCAGCAGCGCCGGCTCGCAGGTGAACCAACTGTCCGCGCCCGCGATGCGCACGTGCTTACTCACCGCGCGCACGCTCTGCGGCGTGAGCAGCGCTTCGCCCTGCTCGTTATAAAACACCGGGATCGGCAATCCCCACGCGCGCTGGCGGCTGATGCACCAGTCCGGCCGCGAATCGAGCATGCCGCGGATTCGATGCTTGCCCCAGTCCGGGACGAACCCGGTCTTCTCGATCGCCAGCTTCGCGCGGTCGCGCAGCGACAGCCCGCCGGCGAACGGCTGGTCCATCGCGATGAACCACTGTTCCGTCGCGCGATAGATGATCGGCGTCTTGCTGCGCCAGTCGTGCGGATAGCTGTGCGTGATTTTCTCTTCGGCGAAGAGCACGCTCAGGTCGCGCAGCTTGGCGACGATGAGCGGGTTCGCTTCCCACACGGTTTTGCCGCGCAGCCATTCGGAAACGGTGTCATCAAACCGCCCGTCCCCCTGCACCGGGCTGTAGACATCCAACCCGTGCTTGATGCCGGTCTCATAGTCCTCTTCGCCATGTCCGGGCGCGGTATGAACCAGCCCCGTGCCGTCGGTCGTCGTCACATAATCCGCGGCGACGATTTTTCCGCGGCGGTCGACGAACGGATGCTGATACACCGCGTCGACAAGCTGCCCGCCCTCGAACGTCTTGAGCACCTCATGCCGCACGATGCCCGGCCGGGTGAAGACTTTCGTGACAAGATCCGCCGCCACCACGCCGACGCGATCGACGCCGTCGCGGTGATAGCGCACCAGCGCGTATTGCACGTCCGGATTCACCGCCACCGCCAGGTTCGCCGGCAGCGTCCACGGCGTCGTCGTCCAGACGAGGAAAACCAGATTATCCGCCTGCTCCAGCCCGAACGGCGTCGCGAGCCGCTCCAATCCCGACGCCGGGAACTCGACGTAAACGCTCGTGTCCTCGACGTCCTGATACTCCAGCTCCGCTTCAGCCAGCGCAGTGCGGTTCGTCACCGACCACGACACCGGCTTGAGCTTTTTGTAGACGAGGCCGTGCTCGACGAACTTCGCGAAGACCTCGAGCGTGTCGCTCTCGTACTCCGGATTCATCGTCAGGTACGGATTGTTCCACTCGCCGAGGATGCCCAGCCGCTGGAATTGCTCGCTCTGCACGCTGACATATTTCGCGGCGTACTCGTGGCACTTCTTGCGGACGTCGACGACTTCCATCTGCCGCAGCTTGGGCCCCAGCTCCTGCTGGATCTTGTGCTCGATCGGCAGCCCGTGACAGTCCCAACCGGGGACGTACGGCGTCTGATATCCCTGCATCGAGCGGAAGCGCAGGATCACGTCCTTCAGCACCTTGTTGATCACGTGGCCGATGTGGATGTCGCCGTTGGCGAACGGCGGGCCGTCATGCAGGATCCATTTCCCCTTCGGCGAGTGCGCGCGGGCGGCGATGAGTTTTTCATACAGCCGCCCTTCGCGCCACGTTTGCAGCCACTTCGGCTCGT
>JAXDMN010000474.1:0-4145 GCA_034666045.1 Phycisphaerales bacterium
TGTCACGGTTGCCGATCCCCCGCTGGATGAGGCACCACCCGATCCCCCGCCCGTGCCTGAGTCTGTGGACTTGTCACAGCCTCCGCCAATCCACATGCCGATAACGACGGCGACGACAAACAGTGTCCGACCCCGCATGGGTACCCTTCTTTCCGGTTGCGTTGTCCCGTTCGCTCTCCGTCGAAAACTAACCGGAGAATCGTCGCCCGACAACATCCGTTGGGAGGGGCAGACGGGACGCTGCGGCATTCCAAATTAACGATGCGATCCTAGAATCATTCGAATGGTTCTAGGGTTTAAGCGGTCGCGCGAAGAAGCCCCGACCGCCACGCCGGGCGGGCGAGGAACGAGCGGAAGCCCGGCGACGCAACACCGCGCGACGGTCTTCATAAAAAGAAACAATTGGGGGAAAGAACCGTTGGCCGTAACGGATTCAAGGGACGCCCCACCGGGCGTTTCCGTTCATCATTCAGCATTGTCCCCTCACTCCCCATCCGGTGCGATCTCGAGATCCCCCGCGACATCCCCGCGCTCACAGCCGCCGGCGGATTGGGTATCCTCAGCGGGATGAAACTTTCGGGGAGCTTCGCTCTGTGCGTCGCACTCGCCGTCGCCGCCGCGGGGGTTGCGGGGTGCGGTCATACGATCCAGGTGTACGATGGCGACAAACTTGCCGATGCCCAGGTCGCGCACGTGTTCAACACCGGCGAGGTGCGGCTCGTCAGGGTGGACGAGCGGCCGATCGAGGATTTTGTCTGGTCGTTTCGCGGCGAGAACGCGCCGGAGAAACATCGGTTCGACCTTTTGCCGGGCGAGCATCGCATCGCGGTCAAATATTATCGCACGATCGCGGACTCGCCGTACGGGCGGGAGTGGCAGGAGTCGGTCAACAACGTCACGATGCGTCACGCGTTCGAGGCGGGAAAATCGTACAGCTTCCTGGTGCAGACGGTGACCGGGCCGAGCGATCGCAGGCCCAGGCCAAACGAGCCGGTGCCGGCGGGCGTGTGGCGGCCGTTTCTGATTGAGAAATCGAGCGGCGAGATCGTGGCGCAGCCGGAAGGCGATCTCGCCGCCGGCGCGCCCGCGCCCGCGCGGGCGCCGCAGACGTCGCCGCCCGTTGCGCCGCAGCCGTATGCGCCGCCGCAATCGGGCCAGGCTTCGCTGGCGCCGGCAGCGTCGCCCGCGCCCGCGTCGCCGGACGGTCTCGTAAGCGGCGTTGCGACGATCAGCGGCGTGGCGCAGGTTCAGACGAAAAAGCTCGGCCTGGTCACGGCGGCGGGCCGCGAAGTGCTTCTCGTCCCGCGTTCCCCGCGCGTGGCGAAGTGGATCGAGGAGGAAATCAAATTCCGCCGGCCGGGCCCCAAACTTCCGTTCCCGCCGAACACGCCGGATGAGGCGGAGGATGATGACAAGGTGCGCAAGGCGATCGGCTACGGCGATGGGCAGTTTATGTTCGAGCGCGTGCCGCTCGGGGAGTATCTCGTCGTCTTCGAAGGCGATGAGAAGGAAGTGTTCGCCGTCGCGGAAGTTTCCGTTCACCCCGGGGACACGCGCATCGACGGCGTCACGCTCGCCCCGCCGACCGCCGCCGCGAAGCGGAAATGACCGCCCGCCCGCTTGCGCGTATACTGCCCGGCCCAAAAGAACGGAGCACCCATGGCCGAGCAATCCGCGCCCACCGCCCCGAAAAAAATCGTCCTCGCCTATTCCGGCGGACTCGATACGTCCGTCATTCTCCCGTGGCTCAAGGAGCGCTACCCGGGGGTCAAGCTCGTCGCGTTCGCGGCGGAGCTCGGGCAGGGCGATGAGCTCAAGGGCATCCAGGACAAGGCGTACAAGAGCGGCGCGGACGAAGTCGTCGTCATGGATCTTCGCCAGGAATTCGCCGAGCAATATTGCTGGCCTATGCTGCGGGCACACGCGATTTATGAGCAGGATTATTTACTGGGCACGTCGATCGCGCGGCCGCTGATCGCTGCGAAGCAGGTGGAGGTGGCGCGGCAGACTGGCGCCGACGCCGTGGGCCACGGCGCGACCGGCAAGGGAAACGATCAGGTGCGCTTCGAGCTAACGTACATGGCCCTGGCGCCGGATCTGAAAATCATCGCCCCGTGGAAGGATACGAAGTTTGAATTGCGCGATCGCGAGTCGGCGATCGAATATGCGCAAAAGCACGGCATCCCGATCCCGGTGTCGAAGAAAAAAATCTACTCGCAGGATCGCAATCTCTGGCACATCAGCCACGAAGGGGCGGAGATCGAGCACCCGGACGCGGAGCCGAACTGGGAAGCGTGCCTGACGATGGTCGTGCCGCCGGAGAAAGCGCCGAACGAAGCGGAAGTCGTCAGCGTCGAGTTCGAGCGCGGCAACCCGATCGCCGTGAACGGAAAGAAACTCGCCGCCCACGAAATCATCGCGGAGCTGAACAAGATCGGCGGCAAACACGGCGTCGGCGTCACCGTCCTGGCGGAGAACCGCCTCGTCGGCATGAAATCGCGCGGCGTATACGAAACGCCCGGCGGAACGATTTTGTACGAAGCCCACAAAGCCCTCGAGCAGATCTGCATCGAGCGCGACACGCTGCACTACAAGCAGCAGATCGCGCTGCGCTACGCGGAGCTGGTCTACAACGGGCAGTGGTTTCATCCGCTGCGCGAGGCGCTTCAGCAGTTCGTCGATTTCACGAACGCGACGGTCAGCGGCACGGCGAAGGTGCGATTGTTCAAGGGCCGCGCGATGCAGATCGGCGCGCAGTCGCCGCACACGCTCTACGATCCGCAGCTCGCGAGTTTTTCCATGGAAGGGTACGACGTCACCGCCGCCCGCGGCTTCATCGACCTGTTTGGCCTGCCGATGAAGGTCGCGAGTCAGCGGAAACGCTGGTGAAGCGCTCGCGCCGCCGACGCCGGTTTCTCCTTGACTTAGTACGCCGCGACGCACATCCTTTCGGCGCGGAATCCTTCATTTCATTGCGCGATACGCGTCAGTGGGGTCGGTAGCACAATTCATCCGAGAGGCGGGAGCGGCCATGAGCAGTGCGCGTGCATCTCTGCGGGATCGGGTTTCGTTGCGCGAACGGCGCGCGGTGGCATCGCTTGAGCCGCTCGAGCCCCGGCGGCTGCTGGCGAATATCGTCGTCAACACGGCCGTCGATGAAAGCATCGCCAACGCGACGACCAGCCTTCGCGAGGCGATGGCGCAGGCGGCGGGGAGCGGCGCGGATGATGTGATCACGTTCAGCGCAACGGCGTTCCCGTTCGGCTCGTCGCACACGATCACGCTGACCGCAGGGCAGCTTTCGATCCCGTCGGGCGGCGGAAAGATGACGATCGACGGCCCCGGCCCGGCGACGCTCACCGTCGACGGCGACGGCGCGAGCCGCGTCTTCAACGTCGCGGGCGGCGCGAACGCGGTCATCCAGGACATCACGATCACCGACGGTCACGTCATCGGCGACGGCGGCGCGATCGCGAACGCGGGAACGCTGCTGCTCAGCAACGTGACGCTCACCGGCAACCTCGCCGAAGGCGCCGCCGGCTCGATCATCGCACCGGCCGGCGGGAGCGCGCACGGCGGCGCGATCAGCAACAGCGGCCACCTGATCATCGAAGCCAGCCGGGTCACCGACAACGTCGTCCGCGGCGGCGCGGGCGCCAGCACGCTCGCCGGCGACGGCGACGGCGGCGTCGCGCAGGGCGGCGCTGTTTTCAGCGCCGGCGGCACGTTGCAGGTCCGCCGGACGGACCTGGTCGATAACCAAGCCCGGGGCGGCGCGGGCGAACTTGGATTCGCGGGCGGCGGTTTGGGCGGCGTCGCCGAGGGCGGCGCGATCTACGTCTCCGGCTCCGCGCTGTCCGTCGCGGACAGCTCGTTGCAGAGCAACCGCGCCGTCGGCGGCGCGGGCGGCGCGGCGCTTGCCGCGGCCACGGCGGGCGGGGCCGGCGGAGACGCGAATGGCGGCGCCATCTACGTCACCTCCTCCAGCGCGACGATCAGTTGGAGCGACGTCGAGAGCAACAGCGCGACCGCCGGCGCGGGCGGCGGCGGCGCGATCGGCGCAGCGGGCGGCACGGCACGCGGCGGCGCAATCGTTGCGACCGACGGCCTCTCGATCCTTGGCGGCTCGCTCGCGGATAATGCCG
>JAXDMN010000475.1:0-4246 GCA_034666045.1 Phycisphaerales bacterium
TGCCCCAGAACTCTTCGGGAAAGTGGCGGCTGGTGATCAGCCCTGTGCCGGGCGAGGGGCGCGACGGGCGCGCCCAGAATTCGTTCACCTCGTGATGCTTGTTCGGATAGTCGAGCCGGCCGCTAATCGCGGGGCCGAAGTAGGTGTTGTTGCCGGTCGCGTCGGTGACGAGATCGTTGCCCCAGTAGTCGAACACGCGCCCGTGCGGGTTCGCAAAGCCATACGAAATGTACGTTTCGAATTTTCCAGTGCGCGGCTCGAATCGATAGATGGCCCCGTCGTTGTTGCGCACCGGCCCGAGCGCGGTCTCGACCTGCGTGCGGTGAAAGACGCCGTCGCTCAGGTAAACCGCGCCGCCCGGCTCGAGGACCATCGAGTTGGTCGTGTGATGCGAGTCGGCTGAATCGAGGCCCATGAGCACGCGCTCCTTCCAATCCGCGCGGCCGTCGCCGTCAGTGTCGCGCACGAACCAGAGGTCCGGCGCCTGCATGATGAGGACGCCGTCCTTGTAAAACTGAAACCCGGTCGGGCAGTTCAAGTCGTCGAGAAACGTCGTGCGCTTGTCCGCGCGGCCGTCGCCGTCGGTGTCTTCCAGCACGATCAGGCTGTCGCCGATTTTCGAAGTCGGCGTGCGCTCCGGGTAATTCCGCCACGCAGAAACCCACAGGCGGCCCTTCGTGTCCCACGCCATCTGAACGGGGTTCACGAGATCGGGAAACTGCTCTTCGCTGGCGAACAGATTGATCTTGCAGCCGGCGTGCGGCTTCATCTTCGCGATCGCCGCTTCGCCACTGAGAAACTCGTGCGCGGCGTCCGGGCCAGGGCCGGGTTTGTTTGTCGGCACGACAGTCACCGGCGGCAGATTCGAATCGTCGACCTCGAGATCGCCGCCCCGCGCGACGGCCCACACGCGCTTGTCACGATTCGCGGTGAGGACGTCGCGTTGCGACATTTCCTCCTGCATCACGTGAAAATTGTTGATCTCTTTGCCCGCTTCGCCGGTCGGAAACGAGAGCTGCGAGCGCCCGCCGTAAACGTTGTAGCCGTCGACAGTGCGATAGCGCGCGTGCCACTGCTTGTTCTTTTCATTCACGGCCGCTCGGAGCTTCTCGAAATCGCCGGCGGGCGGCTCGTCGCCGAAGAGCGACTTGAAGATGACCGGCGCGACGAACGCATCGCCGGCTTCGCTGAGATGAAGGCCGTTAAACGTGAGCTGTTTGCCGATGGTGGGCGTGAAGAGATCGACAAAGAGGACGCCGTTGGCGGCGGCAACTTCGGCCATCGCATCGGCGTAGCGGTTGATGTTTTTATTCTCGATTTCCGGGTGATTCGGCGCGATCGGGGAGAACAGTACGATCCGGCGATTCTTCTCTCGGCTCTGGCTGATGAGTTTCGCGACGTCCGCGCGGAACTGCGGCAAACCGGCGTCGCCCTTGAACGATTCGTTGAAGCCGAAGAACGCGAAGATGACGTTCCCCTTCGTCTTCGTCAGCCACTCTTCCGGCGAGCCGAAATTTTCCGAGCGGTGCCGCCAGGTAATTTCATCGCCCGCGACGGCGAGGTTGCGAAAGACGAGCTTGTGCTGCGGGAAGCGCGCGTGAATGAGCGTTTCGAGGTGGCCGTGATGCTGCATGCGGTCGGCGAGCGTGTTGCCGATGATCGCGATGTGATCATCGGGGCGCAGCTCGAGGCGCGTCGCTGCCTTCTTCGGCAGGTCGTAATCCGCCGGCTTGACGCCTTTGACGTAGCCCTTGAAGCCGTACATCGTCGGCTTGTATTCGCCGACGTAATTCACGTCCGCCTTGGCCGGGACGTCCATCCCCAGTCCCCAGTAGACGCCGTTGACGACCATTCGTCGCAAGCCTTCGCTCTGAAGATCAGTCGCGGCGCCAAGCGTGGTGCAGAGGATCTTGTTCTCCTTGCCCGCGTCGTTCGCGAACACACGCGTCCACGCTACCGGCATCATCGGATCGTTGATCCCTTGCTCCTGCTGATCAGTCGCGCGTCTCTTCGGGTAGTTCGCGGGCGCATCGTCCGGCTTCATGCCGGTCAGCACCTGGCCGCGCAGGAGAATCTTCGCATCCGGCGGCGGATAGGCTTCATAGACATCGGAATCGCCAAAGACGTTTTCGACGCCGCGGAGGATTGTCTCGTCCTTCGCCGCAGGCTCGATCACGCCGCGCGTCGCCTCGGACTTGTGCTTACCCCAGTGGCTGACCCAACCCTCGCCGAGCACGCGCTTGCCGAAATCGTTGTAGCTCTTGTACGCGCCGTCCTCGAAGCGGAACGCGTGCGTCGATGTGCGCAGCGCGACGATCGGCACGCCGCGCTGGTAGGCGTCGACGAAATGCTTCATCTGCTCATCCGGCCAGGCGCGGAAGCGCAGCAACATCACGATCGCATCCGCGGAATCGAGCGCCTCTGCGCCGTCGAGTGATTTTGCGTTGTCCGGATTGATCGTGCCGTCCGCATCGAGCGCGAACAGAACGGTGCACTTGAAGCCGTGCCGCTGGCTGAGGATTTTCGCCAGCATCGGCAGGCCTTCCTCGCTGCGATACTCCTCGTCGCCGGCGAGGAAGACGATGTGTTTTCCTCTGCCGGGACCGTCGCCGCCTTCATAGACGACCGTGGACGCGCCGGCGGCGACGGCGAAGCAGGATGTGAAGATCAGGAACGCGAATGATCCAAAAAATCGCATCATCGGTACAGGATTGTAACGAACCAGCCCGCAGTGCAGTATGTCTTGAACAGGAACCGAAGGAGAATTCATGCAACGCATCGTTTGTCTCGTCATCGCCGCCGCGCTCGGCATCGTCACCATCTCAGTCGCTCTGGCCGACTCGCCCGCGCCCGCTGCCGCGAAGGCGGGCGAAGCCAAGGAGTTGTTCAACGGCAAAGACCTCGAAGGCTGGGACGGCGATCCCGCCTACTGGTCTGTCGAAGACAGCGTCATCACCGGCCGAACGACGCCGGAGAAGAAGCTCAAGCACAACAACTTTTTGATCTGGAAGGGCGGCACGCTGAAGGATTTCGAACTGCGCGTCAAATACAAGATCGCCAACGGCAACTCCGGCGTGCAGTATCGCAGCACCGACGACGGCGATCACCGCGTCTCCGGCTACCAGGCGGACATCGTCGGCGGCGACAACGACAAGTTCTCCGGCATCCTCTACGAAGAAAACCGCCGCGGCATCCTCGCGCAGCGCGGGCAGAAGGTCGTCATCGACGCCGAAGGCAAGAAAAACGTCGTCGGCTCGGTCGGCGAGTCGGACGAGATCGCCAAGGCGATCAAGAAGGGCGACTGGAACGAGTACACGATCACCGCGAAGGGCAATCACCTCACGCAGCAGATCAACGGCGTCACGACCGTCGACGTCACCGACGAACAGACGGCCAAGGCGGCGCGCGAAGGCATCCTCGCGTTGCAAATGCACGTCGGCGATCCGATGGTGATTCAGTTCAAGGACATCAAGCTGACGGAACTCAAACAGTAAAAGGCTTCACTTCGCCGACGCCGCGGTCGTTGGCGCAGTTGTGGCGACATCCGCTTTGCGGAACGCCGGGTCCTTCGGATCGCCCCCGGAGCGCAGGTACGCGATCAGGTCGAGCACCTCGTCCTCCTTCAGCACGTCGATCAATCCCGACGGCATGATCGACACCTTCGACGGGCGGCGGATGTTGATCTGGTCCTTCTTCACCGTCTCGGTGACCGTCGACAGCGGGCTCGGTCGCACGACGACCTGCTGGTCGTTCTCTTCCTGGATCGTGCCGACGTGCACGTCCTTCTTCTTCGTGATGATCTCCGTCGCCTGATATTGGTCGGAGATGATCTTCGACGGCAGGATGATCGCCTCGAGCAGGTCGGTTGGCTGAAAACGGTTGCCGACGCCGCTGATGTCAGGGCCTGAAGCGCCGCCCTCGCCCTTGAAGCGATGGCACTTCGCGCACGACACGGCCGCGTACGCCGACTTGCCGCTTTCAAATGACCGCCCGGCGCGAAGCCGATCGAGCTTCGGCGTCAGGTCGTCCATCCGCCAGCTCTTCACGAATGACCGCTGCGGCTGACTTGCGTCTGCGGTGGCGATGTCAGTCGGCGGTTTGAGCAACGGCGCGAGCGCGAGTTTTTCATCATCGCCGAGCGTCTTGATCAGGTCTTCGCGCACGTGCTGGAGGAAAAGCTTGTAGCTCGCGCCGCCGGTGTAATGCAGGTGCGCGCGGTTCAGCCAGTTGAAGACCGCCTCGCGCT
>JAXDMN010000476.1:0-4814 GCA_034666045.1 Phycisphaerales bacterium
CCAGTCCCTCATCATGCGCGCCGGGCCGTGCGGGTACTGCACGTTCGACTGGCTGATCAACGGCCTCGTCTGGCTGCTGCGCGTCTTCCACACGATGACGCGCGACTGGGGCCTGGCGATCATCTGCCTGGTCATTCTCGTGCGCGGCCTGTTGCATCCGATCACGAAGCGCTCGCAGGTTTCGATGCTGCGCATGGGCAAGCTCGGCCCGGAGATCGAACGCCTCAAGCAGCGGCACGGCGACGACAAGGACGCGCTGAACAAAGACATGATGCAGCTCTACAAGGACCAGGGCATCGGCATGTACCTCGGCTGCCTGCCGATGTTCCTGCAAATGCCGATCTGGATCGCGTTGTGGAGCGCGCTGAACACGACGTTCGAGCTGCGGCAGGCGCCGTTCCTGTGGGGGTTCACGTGGATCAAGGACCTCGCCCGGCCGGACGCGCTGATCGAATTCAGCAGCACGATCCAGTTGCCGTTCGGGTTGTACCTTTCGTCGCTGAACCTGCTGCCGATCCTGCTGGCGTTCGTGTTCTTCCTCCAGCAGCACTACACCCCCAAGCCGCCCGCGACGACGCCCGAGCAGGAAACGCAGCAGAAGATGATGAAGTGGATGTCGCTGCTCTTCCCGATCTTCCTCTACCCGACGCCGAGCGGCTTGTGCCTCTACATCTTCACCAGCACCTCGATCGGCATCATCGAATCGAAGCGCATCCGCGATCACATCAAGCAGAAGGAAGCGGCGGAAAAGGAAGGAAAAATCATCGTCGACGCCGGCATCAAGAAGAAGCGCGACGACGACGAAAAGGGCGGCAGCGCCGCGAAGAAGCCCAAGGGCCCGAAGGGGCCGAAACGCACGGGCCTCGGCGGCTGGATCGATCAACTCAAGGCGAAAGCGGAAGAAATCCAGCGCGATGCGGACAAGCGCGGCAAGAAATAATACGGGTCGTGATTAGAACGCGCTTTGTCATCCTGAGGTACTCCGAAGGATCTGGCCGTGGAGTCGCGGGACGCAGATCCTTCGGAGTACCTCAGGATGACAAGGACCCTACGGCGGGCGCGCACGTTTCATCCCGATCCGTATAAATTCGAGATTACGGCGGCGGGAGTTGGGCGAGCTCGGCGGCGTTGAGCGGGCCGCCGTGCGGTTGCAGGCGGCCGTCGGCGTAGCCCCAGTCGCGTAGCGCCGTGCCGTAGCTGCGCTGGGCGAGGAATGTGCCGCGGCAGACGCGGTCGCTGTCCGCCGGCTCGTGGGCGACCGCCTCGTGCAGGTAACTGATCACCCACGCCGGCACGCGATCGCGGTCGTGCGGATAGGCGTAGCCGAAGAGCAGCACGTGCGCCAGCAGCACGCGCTCGTGCCCTTCGAAGCGGCGCAGCAGCCGCTTCCAGTTCAGGCTGTCGGCCTGTCCGTAGATCAGATGGATCACGTCGGCGCCGTCGAAGCGGTCGCGGTCCTGGACGAAGGCCTTGCTCCAGAGCTGCTCCTCCGCCGGCACCAGCCGCGCGGGGTGCCCGTGAATGCGAACGGGCGGCGTATTTTCGAACCATGCATCGTCCACGGTGCAAAGCCCGTTGCCCGAGCTGTAGAGGATGTCGATGAACGCCTCGGTCTTCGGATCGATCGCCTTGGCGATCCAGAACGGGTAGAAAAATTCGGTCCGGTATCCGGCGGCGGCGAGGGTGGTGAGCGCGCGGTCCCGATCGCGCGGGCGGAGGAAGATGTCGAGGTCTTTGGTATTTCGCGCGATGCCGGTGTAGTACGCCATCGCATAGCCCCCGCCGACGACGTAAGGCACATCCGACTCATCGAGCTTGCGAAGCGCGGCGACGTAAAAGTCGCGCGTAGCCGGATCCGGCTCGATCGGTGCAGCGGGCTTCACAGCCATACAACTCTCCCGCGAAGAAAAAACAAAGCACTAATTCCATGCAAACCCGGTGCCGCCGCCCGAATCGCGCCGCCGCGAAGGCGCAAGCGACGGCCGGGCGGATTCTCCCGTCACGCAACGCAAAGCGGCACCAGCATCTCTTCAGGACTCAATCCTGCATGCACCGCCACATACAGGTTCCCGATCGGTTTCCCCGGGGGATGGAACCCGAGCGTCGCCGGACGATGGGCAATCCCAATGAAGTCCCCAAACCGCCGCCGCGCGACCGGCGAGAGCGGACCGGGGCCGAACAGGCGATATTCCTCTGCTTCGTTCACGCTGATCAGCGTCATTCGGTCGCCGAAGCGCTCGTTGAACTGCTCCTGGAACTCCCGCTGGAGTCCCTCGCGCACGTGAAAGATCGGCATCCGCGCATCGCCGCTCGGCGGGACCTGGAGCAGCTCGATCAAGGGGTCGGACGTCTCCAGCAGCGTCTGATTCGGCTTTTCCACGTCGATCAGTCCGTGGTCCGCGCTGACGACGACGCGTGCCAGCCCGCCGAGCGATTCCGCGAGCCGGTTCAGCTCTGTGTCGATGCCGACGACGAGCGGGGCGACCGCGTCGTGCGCGACCCCGACGTGATGGCAGAGCGTGTCGATGTCGTGGAGGTAAAGGTACGTGTACGTGCGCTGCGACGACTCCGCCGATGTCCGCACGCGATGAATCGCCTGGTCGACCGCGTTCTCGATGCTGGTGTACCCGAGGCCCGGCGTGCCGCCGCGGCAGTAGAGGTTGTACGTCGTGTTCGCGATGTAGGAAGGCGACAGCGTCAGCGGGCGGTGCGTGAACATTGGAAGGATCGGCGGGAGCGGAAGAACGTCCTCGGCCTTGATCCCGCGCTTCGTCAGCGGCGTCCCGCTGAAGCGCTCGGCGAACGGCAGGATCATCGAGGTCAGCTCGTGCTCCGGCAGGTGCGTGAACCAGCCGGTGACGCCGTGACGGTTCGGCCAGTCGGCGGTTGCGATGCTCGTCAGGGCGCAGGCGGTGGTGGACGGGCAGGTCGAATGGATCGTCCGCTTGAGATTCCGCCGCACGAAGGAGTCGGGCGGCAGCAGCGGCAGGATGTTCATGCCGAGCCCGTCGAGCAGGACGAAGACGTAATGCTCGGCCGGTCCGATCAGATCGATGATCTGCTGCACCGGCGGCGCCCGTTCGATCCGTTCGACGCCGGCGAGGCTGGCGAGGGCGCGGATGAGATGAACGAGGTTCGGATGCTGCGTGGACGGCCGGACGAGAACGCCGGCGGAAAAAAGATCGTCCAGGCGCGGGGGCATCGCGCCGATCGTACCTCCGGCGCGCTGGAGCCGGGAACGTCGCGATCCGCCCGCGCCCCCGGGGAATTTCCCGGCCGGGGGGCGGGGTCCGGCATTGGTGCGTGATCGACGCCGCGCTAAATGTGCACGAAGCCGAACATCCGCAGATTCACCACCCACGTCGCGCAGCCGAGCAGCAGGAGCAGGCTGGACTGCCCTTTACTCACCGGCTGTCCGAAGCATTTCAACGAGTTCGCCGGGGTGGCGCGCCAGGTCTTGGCGAGCCATTGCAGCACTTGATGTAACCGGGCCATGTGCATACTGCCTTTCTCGATCGGTTCGATCGCGGTGACGAAGAGACCGCGCTTCCAGCCGATCGCTTCGGCTTCCTCGGCGCTCTCCGCGTGTACCCGCAGACAACGGTCCTGATCACGATCTTTCCCGCGAACCATGAACAGCATAGGTAGCTCCTCAAATCGTTCCCGGCGTCGTTTCCCTCGATCGCCGGAATACGTTGCAGCTCACCGGTACACATCCAATAGGTTCGGCGGATTGGCAAAATGGGTGAAGCGATGCCGCCGGAGTGCGTCCGATAGCCGAGCAAATTTCGAAACCTGCGCTGCCCAGGCGGTACAACCGTCCCCGTTTCACGGCGCGTGCGGATGCGAAGGGTGCGCTCCTTTATGAATCGACCGATCGCGGAGGGGCCGCGCGGAATATCGGACGGAATTGTTCAGCGACGAAACCCGCGTGCAACACTTTTCTCGCGTCACGAATCGCGGTCTTCGTTAGTCCTTTGTCCGACCGCTACTTGCGCCGCGGGAGATGGCGTGCCACAAGGATATTGTTGCCAGGTGTTGCAATTTGATGCATTCCACCGTGCCGCGACGATCGCCTGCCGCGCGCGGAGATCGCGCTCTCCATCTTCCCCGCCGCGCTGCGCTCGTGTCGCGACAAACGCGCAGCGCGCCGGGAACGCACCGCTCGAAACGCCGGGAAAACTCGCGGGGAAAAATCTGCAATCGGCGGATTTTCGCCGCCGCGCGCGCTGCGCGTTTGTGACGACGTATGCGCAGCGCTCGATCGGTTCCGCGCGCGGAGAAGCTTGTCATCCTGAGAGCGTGTCTAAAGAGTCGCTTTTCACGTGGCATGGGCGCCTCGCCCATGCATTCGCGGCGGCCAGCCGTTTCTGTGACGCAACGAAGAGCCGCTGGCGCGGCGAGATGCATGGGCGAGGCGCCCACGCCACGACTTTTCAGACACGCGCTCAGGATGACAACAATCGGAGTTGGAATCGCTACATGCGAACCGAGTTCGGGGCGGCGCGCGGCATGCACGTCACCGCGCCGATCTCGGGGGGGATGTAATTTGCGCTCGACAACAAAAATTTGAACGCCTCCTCTGCGCTCATCGCCAGGACCTGGCATTTTTCCCGTGCGACGAAATAGAGCCGTCCCATGACCGGGTTCGGGCTGTTCGGGACGAAGACGCAGATCGTGGCGCTGTCGCCCGGGACACACTCGCCGCTCGTGAAGCCGAGCACGCGCGCGTCCCCTTCGAGCGGCACGAGCACGACCTGCGCGTACATCCCTTCCTTTCCGCCCGGCGTGACCGCGATCTGCTTCCACGCCTG
>JAXDMN010000477.1:0-7311 GCA_034666045.1 Phycisphaerales bacterium
GCGCGACCAATCACGAGCACAGCTTCGATGAAGCTGCCATGCTTCTCGAGATGTTCCAGCCCGTCATGCCCCCCGCCACTTTCGCAGGCCTCGTTTTTGCCGCGGTGGAGAACAAGAGCACCGACTCCAAGCTGCCGTCGGCTTTGCTCGAGATGGCGAAGAGCCACAAATCGCCGATAGTCCGGCTCGCCATTGCGAGCGGATGCCAGCGTCTTACAGTCGACCAGCGCAAGCCCATCGTGGCGGCCCTGCTCGCCCACGAGGAGGACAAGGCCGACCACAACCTGCCGCTCATGTACTGGTACGCCGCGGAGCCGGCTGTCGCCGGCGATCCGCAGCACGGCATCGAGCTCGCGAAGAAGGCGAAAATCCCGCTCATCCGCGAGTTCATTTCGCGCCGGCTCAGCGCACTCGCGACCGCCGACGCGAAAGGCGACGTCGCGAAGGTCGACGTCGCGCCGCTGAACCTTCTCTCCAAGCTGCTCGGCGAGACCGACGACGCGGCGTTTCAGAAAGACATCGTGATCGGCATGGCCGACGGTCTGCGCGGTTGGCCGAGCCTGCCGACGCCGGAAAAATGGTCGTCAGCGTACGAAAAACTCGCGGCGTCGTCCGATGAAGCCGTGCGCAGCCGGATGCAGGAACTCTCCGTCGTCTTCGGTGAAGAGCGAGCCCTGGCCTCGCTCCGCAAAACGATCGCCGACAATGCCGCCAACCTTGGCGATCGTCGTAAAGCTGTAGAAGCCCTCGTCGGCGCCAAGGACCGCAAAGTCGTCCCGCTGCTCCAGAATCTCATCGCCGACGCCTCCATGCGCGCCGCCGCCCTGCGCGGCCTCGCGGCGTTCGACGATTCGAAAACGCCCGAGCTCATCCTGAGCGCATACGAAAAGTTTGACACGCAGACGAAAGTCGACGCCCTCAACACGCTCGCCTCGCGCAGCGTCTACGCGCGGGTTCTCATGTCCGCCGTGCAGTCGAAGAAGATCGCCAAGGAAGACATCACCGCCGCCACGCTTCGCCAGCTCGCGGCGATCGAAGACCCCGAAGTTCAGTCGTGGGTCGTCAACGCTTTCGGCCGAGTGCGCTCGACGCCGGAGGAAAAGCTGAAGGAAATCGAACGCTGGAAGGAGCTGCTGACGCGTAAAGTGCACGCCGACCGCGCCGATCCGGTCCGTGGTCGCGCGATGTTCGCCAAGACGTGCCAGCAGTGCCACGTCCTCTTCGACGCCGGCGGGAAAGTCGGCCCCGATCTCACCGGCTCGAACCGCGCGGACCTCGCTTACGTGCTGACCAACGTGGTCGACCCCAGCGCGGTCATCGGCAAGGATTACTTGATGTCCATTGTGAAGACGAAGGACGCGCGCGTGCTCAGCGGCATCGTGAAGAAGGACGATGGCAACGCGATCACGCTGCAAACCGAGGCCGAGCAGCTCGTTATCCCGAAAAGCGACGTCACGCTGCTGAAGGAACAGCCGATCTCGATGATGCCGGAGGGTTTGCTTGCGGGCCTGAAGCGCGACGAGGTGCGCGATCTCGTCGCGTATCTCGGCACCGCCCGGCAGGTGCCGATGCTCGCGACCGAGCAGAACGCCGCCAACTTCTTCAACGGCAAAGACCTCACCGGCTGGACCGGCGACCCGAAGCTGTGGAAGGTCGAGAACGGCGAGATCGTCGGCAAGTCCGGCCCGGAAGGCTTGAAGCGCAACCAGTTCCTCTTCAGCCACATCGCCGCCGGCGATTTCCGGCTCACGTTCAAGGTCAAGCTGATCGACGACAAGGGCAACAGCGGCGTGCAGTTCCGCAGCGAAGCGATGGAGGACGGCGAAGCCAAAGGCTACCAGGCCGACGTCGGCCCCGGCTGGTGGGGAAAGTTATATGAAGAAAACGGCCGCGCGCTTTTGTGGAAAGAATCCGGCGAAGCGCACGTGAAGAAAGGCGACTGGAACGACTACCAAATCCTCGCCGTCGGCTCGCACATCAAAACCTTCATCAACGGCAAACCGTGCGTCGACCTCGACGACCCGCCAGGCGCCAAGCGCGGCATCTTCGGCTTGCAACTCCACTCCGGCGAGCCGACGGAAGTGCGGTTCAAGGACATCAAGCTGGAAGTGGATCCGAAGAGCGCGGTGTCGGAAGCGAAGTGACACGTCTTACCCCCTCTCCCGGAGGGAGAGGGGGACTAAGAGAGCAATGACCGCGGACCGCGCTATCTCACCGGCGCTTCCACGCCCCCGGCGGCTTGTTCGCCGGTCATGGTCAGGTGTTCGATCTGGTATCCGCCCTTGCTCTTGAAGTAGGCGATCAGGCCGAGGTAGCAGATCAGCATGATCGTCGGCAGGATCGCGAAGGTGGCCAGCGTGCCTTGCTTGGTTTCGCCTTGGATCTGCTTGAACTGCTCGCGCTGATCTTCCGGCAGCAAGGCGACCTTCGACTGGTCGATCTTCTTGTACTTCATGCCGTAGCTATGCGCTTCGCCGTCGGCGACGACGGCGTGGATGGCCGGCGCTTTCGCGGCGATGTTCTCGTCCATGCGCTTGTCGACGAGGGTGCCGAGGAACGGCCCGCCGAGGACGCCGACCGCGATCATGCCCATGCCGCCCATCGCGCTGAGCGTGAGCGCCCCGCCGCGGGGGAATTGTTCTGCGACGACGCCGAGCGTGGTCGGCCAGAAGAACGATTTGCCGACGCCGTACAGCGTCGCCGCGAGCATGACCAGCGCGACGTTGGCGCCGACCTTCGACAGCGTGAAGAGCGCAATCGCCGCCAGCGCCGCGCACACCGCCAGCAGGCCGAGCGGCGAGATGCGGTGCACGATCGGGCCGGCGAAGAAGCGAAGGACGAACATGATCGCCGACGTGTAAACCAGCAGCCACCCGGCGTGTTTGCCGAACGCCGGCGTCATCAGGTCGGTCACCCAACCATCCACGCCCAATTCCGTAGTCGCCAGCAGGATCATCACCAGCAGCAGGAAGATGAACATCGGCCGGCCGATGCTTTTATAGACGGCGAAGAACCACGCCGCGCAAATGATCGCGACGATCGGCGGTCCCCAGTTGTTGAGCGCGTCCCAGGTGTTCCCCTGCGCCAGGCTCGGCGCGGAGACTGCGACGACGGTGAGCGTCGCCATTGTCAGGAACCACGCGAGGATGAACGCGCTGGCCGCGCCAAATTCGCGCATCATGTCCGCATACGACACGCCGGCCGCGACGCGCTCCTGCACGGGGAAGCGCTGCCCGATCAGCAGCACCGCGTAGAGCAGCGTCGGGATGAAGACCAGTGCGACCTTCCACTCCCACGAAAAACTCGTGCCCATCAAGAGCGTGACGACGCCCATCGCGACCAACCCGCCCGGCCAGCCGGCGTGCAGGATGTTGAGATAATGCGTCTTGTGCCGCGGATAAAGCGTCGCGGTCACCGGGTTGGCGACGGCTTCAACCGCGCCGTTGCCCAGCGATGTGATCAGCGTGCCGAAGTAGAGCAACTGATACGCGCTGTTGCCGCTCGCCTTGCTCGCAGAGATCGTCACGATCGTCCCGGCGAGTTGGGCGAAGACGGCGAACGCCATCGTCTTGCCGTACCCGAGACGGTCGATGAAGAGGCTGAACAGCACGATGCTGATCGCGAACGGGAACAACGCCGCGCCCGGAAAGATCGCGCCTTTCTGCGCTTCGGACAGGTTGAACTGCGTGCCCCACTCGGTGATGACCATCGCGCGGACGATGAACGCCGCCGACGTCGCGAAGATCGAGAAGAAACACGCGAGGAACAGCCGTGTCACGCCTTCTCCGCTGCCGCCGCCTTGCAGTTCCGCGCCGCGGTAATCGACCCCATCCGGTGCAACTTGTGCCATAGCGAGAGCTCCTCGGGCGAACGTTTCGTGACGTGTAAAAGGTTAAATGAGCGCCGCCGCCATGATGCCAGAGACAATCGGGCGATTGCAAATGCTGGCTGGTGCTGGAACAAGCGACGTAGGGTTTTCCCGCCAGGCAGCGAAATCGTCGCCCTTTTGGGGTGTTAGTCTGGGGAGATTTTTCTTGATATGCGGGCGAACGTTATCAGACAATTGCCGTCCGGGTTTCACGAACTACATCTCACTCTCACACACTTCCAACGGAGGCCGTATGCCCACGACCAAGGCGAAGAGAGCAACGGCGGCCACGACGGCCGCGGCGAAAAAGAAAACCATTCTCGTTTGGGTCGACGATCCAAGCTCGGGCCAGAAAGCGATCCGCCGACCCGCGCCCAACCTCGCGAGCGGCAAGTTGAAACTCTCGATCCTGGGGACCCAACCGCCCGCGAAGATCTACAAGAAAGGGACCGCCGGATTCCGCTATTGGGTCGCCGCCGAAAGCGCGAGCCGCGGCGCGAACTTCTGGGGCGCGTTCTTCCCGACCGGGCGGACGTGGCAGCCCGGGCAGACGCTGCCGCTGAACCTCGATCGCGGCGAGGACCTCAACGCGTACTATGACCGCGTCGGCTTGAGCTTCTTCCACGCCGATGCGGGCGACGGCACGACCTGTTACTCCGGCGAGAGCCCGGACATCGTCTGCCACGAGCTCGGTCACGCGGTCCTCGACGCGCTGCGACCGCAGCTCTGGGACACGCCGTTCATCGAGGCGGCCGCGCTGCATGAATCGTTCGGCGACATCAGCGCGATCCTCGCCGCGCTGGAACTGGTGAGCGAGCGCAAGGCGGTGTTGAAGTCGACGCGCGGGAAGCTGTATCGCTCGTCGCGCCTGTCGCGCGTAGCGGAGCAGCTTGGCGCAGCGATCCGCGCGTCGGCCCCGGACGCGGTCGACCCGGACTGCCTGCGAAACGCCGTCAACTCCTTCTTCTACGAATCGCCCGAGACGCTGCCGACCAACGCGCCGGCATCGATGCTCAGCTCCGAATCGCATTCGTTCTCGCGCGTGTTCACCGGCGGGTTCTTTGAGGCGCTGGGCAACATGCTGGCCGTGCAGGCGACGACGCCGAAGGAAGACGACCTGCTTCAGGTCAGCAACGACGCGGGCAAATTGATGGCGACGGCGGTGATGACCGCCCCGGTCACGCCGAACTATTACGCTTCGGTCGCCGGGCAGATGCTCGAGGCCGAAGGCGGCGGCCGCTACGCCGACGCCATCCAGAGCGCGTTCGTGCGGCGCGGGATCCTGTCGGTGAGCTCTGCGGTGGCGGTCCGCCGCGCGGCGGCAACGCGCGCACCGATCGGCGGGCGCCGTGGCGCAGCCGCTGGCACCGCCGGCATGGGCATCGCCGACGCCGGCGTCGATCGGCCGATGGGCATGCGCCGCATCGTCGTCCCGGCGGAGGAGTACGGTTTGGGCGACAAGCCGCTGATCGTGCAGGCGCCGGCGGAGCAGCCGCGCTTAGCAGCGGCGGCGGCGGCGATCGACAGCGGTTCGGCCAGAGCGCCCGCCGTCGAACGCGCTGCGCAGACCTTCATCTCGCACCTGTTCCGCCGCGGACGTGTCGAGATCAGCAGCGCGCGTCGTGGCGGCGGCGCCGGCATCGCCGCCGTCAATCCGACCTCACGCAAGACGCACAAGCTGGTCGAGGAATCGGACGGCTATCGCCTCGAGCGACGTTATTTCGATTGCGGGCGCTGCGGCGGGTAACATTTCGGATGACCATGCGATGGTGGAGCGATCGATGGACGATCGCTCCACCATTGTTTGGTTTGCGTCGAGTTCCGCCAAAGGAGCATGTCATGCCGCCGCGCAAGAAAGCTTCGTCGCGAAGCGCATCATCGACGTCGAAAAAGAAAAAGCCTCCGAAGGCGAAGCGCGCCTCCAAGGCCCGCCCTGCTACCGCCGTCAAAGCCGCCCAATCGAAATTCGTCACCGGCCTCGTCGCGCGCGGCGAAGCCGTCAGGACAGACGGCGGCCCCCTGCCGCCGGGCGCGACCCACGAGATCGTGCAGCAAACCCCCGGGCAACTGCCCCTGGTTAAACGCCGCCGCTTCTCCGCGTTCTGAATCCGACATCATCCCGTTGACGGGCGATCCGTCCTGCCGTGAAATCAGTGGGATGCACACAGACAAACCCAGATTTTTCAGAACCGCGCTTTTCTCATCCGTGTTCATCTGTGTCCATCTGTGGCTGAATTCTCCTTGCTTCGCCCAGACCTACGACAAGCGCTGGCTCTCCGGCATTTTTTACGGCGAAGGCGCGAACTTCGGCGACTTCAACAAGGATGGCAAACTCGACGTCGTCTCCGGTCCGTACATCTACGACGGCCCTGACTTCACCGTGAAGCACGAGTTCATGCCGCGCGAGGCGTCCGATCCACTCCACTACTCGAAGAATTTTTTCGCCTACACGCACGACATCAACAAGGACGGCTTCACCGACATCGTGATCATCGGCTTCCCCGGGCAGGAGACGTTCTGGTACGAAAACCCGCGCGACAAAAAAGACGCCGGCCAGTGGAAGCAGCATCTTCTGCTCAAGGTGACCGACAATGAATCCCCCGTGCTGACGAACGTCGTCGGCGATGACGCGCCCGAGCTGGTTTGCATGAGCGGCGGATACATTGGCTATGCAAAACCCGAATCGGCCGATGCAAACCAGCCGTGGAAGTTCGTTCCCGTCTCGCCGAAGAGCGACTACCAGCGTTTCACGCACGGCCTGGGCGTCGGCGACGTCAACGGCGACGGAAAGCTCGACATCCTCGAAAAAAACGGCTGGTGGGAACAACCCGCGTCGCTCAGCGGAGACGGCGAGGGGGGCGACCCGCAGTGGACGAAGCACGAAGAAAAATTCTCCGGCCCCGGCAGCGCGCAGATGTACGCTTATGACGTCGACGGCGACGGCGACAACGATGTCATCACGGCGCTCGCCGCCCACGGTTACGGCCTGGCGTGGTACGAGCAAACGAAAGACGGGGGCAAAATCGCCTTCAAGCAGCACCTCATTCTCAGCCCCAAGCCGGACGAGAAAACAAATGGCGTGCAGTTCTCACAGCTCCACGGCGTGGAGCTGATCGACATGGACGGCGACGGCTTGAAGGACATCCTCACCGGCAAGCGCTACTGGGCCCACGGCCCGGGCGGCGACCCGGACCCGGAAGGCGCGCCGGTCCTCTACTGGTTCAAGCTCACGCGCGACGGCAAGACGGTAAAGTTCGAGCCGAAGCTGATCGACGACAAGAGCGGCGTCGGCACAATGGTCGCCGCGCAAGATGCGAACGGCGACAAGAAGCCGGACATTGTGGTGGGGAACAAGCGCGGGACGATTCTGTTTTTGAGCAAGTAATACGGGTCGTGATTAAAACGCGCGCTTTGTCATCCTGAGGTACTCCGAAGGATCTGGC
>JAXDMN010000478.1:0-8142 GCA_034666045.1 Phycisphaerales bacterium
CTCGCCGATCATCAGGTCCGATGAATCGCCGAGTTCGAGATACGGCAGTGGCTTGTCGCTCTTCAGCTTGAGGATGGCAATGTCATTGTCAGCGTCGGCGGCGACGAGATCTGCTTCGAGCTTTCGCCCGTCCGGCAGGTCGACGATGATCTCTCGCGCGCGGTCGATCACATGGTTGTTCGTGACGCAGTAGCCGTCTTCGTGAATGATGAAGCCGCTGCCGAGCGAGTTGACTTGCATGTTCTGCGGCGGGACAAGATTGCGGAAGAACGGATCATCGCCAAACGGCGACGTGCGGATCATTTTGGAGGTGTTGACGTAAACGACGGCGTCTTTGGTCTTCTGCACGACGTCGACGGTGACGGTGCGGCGGAGATTGATTTCCGGCGCGGTCGTGGCGACGGGGACATCCTGGGCGAAGAGCGACGTTGACGCCGCAAGCACGGATAAAAATGCGAGAAGCTGGCGTTTCACGAGCGTGGCCTCCAACATCACGGACACGAGAACGATATCACAGGTGAGGAATTCGATGAAGCGATGGAACTTGCTGCTGGCGATGATCTTTTCCCTCGCCGCCGGATGCGGCGTCACGCGAGCGGCGCCCGCGCCCGCGCCTGCGACAGCGCCGGCCGTGCGCGAGGTGAACCTGCTCACCATGGGCGATATCGCGCAGGTTGGGCCGGGGCAGAAGCGCGTCGCGGCGGCGATGGAGAAGCACGTCGCGGCGTCCGGCAAAACGTACGATGCCCTTGTTACCGCGGGCGATAATTTTTACGTGAAGTTCACCGGCGTCGACGATCCGAAATGGAAGACGCTGTTCGAGCAAATGTACAACCCGGCCGTTCTCAACTTTCCGTTCTACGCCGCGCTCGGGAACCATGATTACGAGGAGCTCGTGCCCGGCGGACGGCGAAAATGGCAGATCGAGATGGAGTACGCGCGGGCGAACCCGCAGTCGCGATGGAAGCTGCCGGCGCACTGGTATCGCGTCGAGCTTCCGAGCAGCGCCGAACCGCTCGTGACCGTGCTGGTTCTCGACAGTTTCAAGGACGGCCTGGGCGACGCCGGATGGGCGGAAGAGCTGGCTTGGATGCAGCGCGAGCTCACGCGGTCGCGGAAATCGAAGTGGCTGATCGCGGTCGCACATCACCCGCTGTTCAGCAACGGACGACACGGCGATAACGGCGTCGTGCAGCGTGATTTCGGCGCGCTGTTTCGCAAATATCATGTCGACCTGTACATCTGCGGGCACGATCACGATCTTCAGCACCTGGAGCTGCCGGCGTGGCCGATGAGTTTCCTGCTGGTCGGCGGGGGCGGGGCGGCGACGCGCCCGATGGGGGATGATTCGCGCGGGCCGTTCTCGCGCGCGGTGAACGGATTCGCGGATCTGAATTTTACGGGCGATCGTGTGACCGTGCGGTATGTTGGAATTGATGGGAAGGTGTTGCACGCGTTCGAGCGAACGCGCGACGGGAAGGTGAAGATTCTCGAAACATCGCCGTCCGATCGCGCGGTGCCGCGGACGGTGAAAGAGCTGACGCGTCCCGATGCCGCGACGCGGCCCGCGACAACGCGACCAAAATGATCGAGTTTGTGAATTGACCGAAAGCTTCTTCGATTTTCGCGCCCGCCTGACGCAGCGCCCCGAGCCTGCGCCGCCATCGATCGCGTCCGGCAGCGCGGCCAAGCCGTTGAGCGTGTCGCAATTGACGCGGCAGATCGATCGCGCGCTGAAGGAGAACCTGCCGCCGACGTTTCTGGTCAAGGCGGAGGTGTCGAACTTCAACCATCACGCCGGCTCCGGGCATTTTTATTTCACGTTGAAGGACAAGGACGCGTGCATCGACTGCGTGATGTTTCGCAGCGACGCGGAGCGGGTGAAGTTTCAGCCGAAGGACGGGATGGAGCTGCTCGCCAGCGGCAACGTGAAGGTCTACGCGCAGCGCGGAAAATACCAGCTTTACGTGTCGAGCTTGCAGCCGCTCGGGCAGGGGGCCCTCGAGCTGGCGTTTCAGCAGCTTCGCGCGAAGCTTGAAGGCGAAGGGCTGTTCGACGAGGACCGGAAGAAGCCGCTGCCGGAGTTTCCGATGCGCATCGCGCTGGTGACCGCGGCGCAGGCGGCGGCGCTGCACGACATGCTCAAGGTGCTGCGGCGATTTTCCTGGCTGAAATTGATGGTCTACCCGGTCCCTGTGCAGGGCGACGGCGCGGCCGAGCGCATCGCTGCGGCGCTGAAGCACCTGAACCGGCGCGCGGCGGACGTCGGCGGCGTCGACGTCATCATTCTCGGGCGCGGTGGCGGATCGCTCGAGGACCTGTGGGCGTTCAACGAGGAAATAGTCGCCCGCGCGGTCGCGGCGTCGAAAATTCCGATTGTCACCGGCGTTGGGCACGAGGTCGACGTCTCGATCGCCGACCTCGTCGCCGATTATCACGCACACACGCCGACCGAGGCGGCGCAGGTGGTGGCGGCCAACTGGCGCGGGATCGGCGAGGCGATCTCGATGCTGAACGGCCGGCTCAGCAGAGTCTTGCGCGATCGTCTCACCGCGGCGCGAACGCATGTCGACGGCTTGGTTCGCCACGAGTTTTTCCGCCGCCCGCTGCATCAGGTGAATTCGCTGCGGCAGCTCGTCGACGAGAGGCACCGCGAGCTGATCGTGACGATGAACCGGCGGGTGTGGGACCTTCAGCGCGTCCTGCGCGAGATGGAAGAATCGCTCAGTGCGCACAGCCCGCAAACCGTCGTCGCGCGGCTCGCGCAGCGACTCATCGGGCACCAACAACGCCTACGTTACGCAGCGGCGGTGCAGTTCGAGCGGCGAAGCGGACGCGTGGAAGCGATGGAACGCGAGCTGCGGGCGCTGAGTCCGGATTCCGTACTGCGACGCGGTTTTTCGATGACGACGCTGAAGAAAGACGGCACCGTCGTGCGCAGTGCGAATCAGATCAAGGGCGGAGAAAAACTGACCACGCGATTAGCGGATGGAACGATCGATTCGATCGCGGAAGACCCGAAACAACCCAAGCTATTTTGAATCTCGCACGCGTCGTTACGCAACGACCGCGGGAGGCGCGACAGCTTCGGCCTTGGCGACCACGTGCCGGATCGTTTCCAACCGCGTCGCGACCTCGTTCATGTTTTTCGGGCGCTTCACCGGGCTGGTCTTCACGCATTCCATGATGAGATTCGACAGCGGCTCCGGCACCGACTTGTTCAGCGACGCCGGCGTGTCGATCTTGGCGTCGAGGAGAAAACTGTTCTCCTTCTTGCTCACCGTGTACAGCGTCGGCAGCTTCGTATTCGTCAGCGACCAGTACATCGTGGCGCCGAGGTTGAAGACGTCGGTGCGATATGTCACCGGGGCGCAGTTCACCTGCTCCGGCGCGATGTAGTCCGGCGTCCCCTGGATGCGCGTCTTCTTGGTTCCCTGCTTCGCGGCCTGGCCGAGATCGATCACCTTCACGTGGAACTTGTCGTTCACGAGGATGTTGTTCGGCTTGAGGTCGCAGTGGACGTAGCCCAGCGCGTGCAGTGCGTCGAGCGCACGGGCGGTGTTGATGAAGATGTCGACCAGCATGAGCATCGACGGCGCCTTGACGAACTCAAGCGGGCGGCCGTCGAACAGCTCCATGATCAGGGCCGCCTCGGTCACCTTCATCAGCAGGCTCTTGTTGACCTTGAGATCGATGGTCCGGCGGACGCCCGGGTGGCGGATAAGCTGCCCGACTTCGTGCTCGGCCTCGAGCTGCTCGACGAAGCGGATGTCCTTGTCGTCCTTACGGATGACGTGCTTGAGGGCGTAGATCTGGCCGGAGGCGGCGTCGTTGACGGCGTAGATGAGGCTGCCGGCGCCTTCGCCGATCAAGTCGATGACGTTGTAGCCGAACAACGTCTTCGGCTGGGCCGAAGACGAGGACGACGACGTTGAATTCGTACCCACGCCAAACAGTGTCATTTCATCCCGTCCAACCCGCGCGATCGCCCGCAGAGACCTGAATTATTCGCTCTGTCCAGCAGCGCCCGTGCCGCGCCCGCGGCGCGTGCGAGACATCCGCATCGCGCAGTCTCTCTCTTTATACGGCTAAACCCGTTCCTAATTGCGTCTATTCGTGCAAAGCGGTTCACGTTGAAGGCATTATCGGGGCTAAGCGGGGCGGGTAAACGGGCCTGATCGGGCTAGGGGTGCCGAGAAAAACGGCAGGCGACGGGCGGGTGCCTGTCGAATACACCTGAACGCGCCCCGCAAGCGGGGCGGTTAAATGTCACCTCGGCGCTCGAAGCGGCGGCGTTACTTCTGCCAGATCTTCCCCTTGAAGTCGGTCAGCGCCTGTTTCAGTTGGTTTTCGACGTCGTCCGTCAGCTCCTTCTTCTCCGCAAGCGACTGGCGCAGTTGGGAAGCGGAGCTGTCGACGTAGCTCAGGAAGGCGTTCTGGAACTCCTGGATGCGGTTGATGGGGACATCGTCCATGTGCCCCTTGGTGGCGGCGTAGATGACGAGAACCTGCTGCTCGAAGCCCATCGGCTTGTACTGCGGCTGCTTGAGCAGCTCGACGAGGCGGGCACCGCGGTCGAGCTGCTTCTGCGTGGCGGCGTCGAGCTCCGTGCCGAGCTGGGCGAACGCTTCAAGCTCGCGGTAGGCGGCCAAGTCGAGACGCAGCGAGCCGGCGATCTTTTTCATCGCCTTCGTCTGGGCGTTTCCGCCGACGCGCGACACGCTGATGCCGACGTTCACCGCCGGGCGGACGCCGGCGAAGAAGAGCTCGGGCTCGAGGTAGATTTGGCCGTCGGTGATGCTGATGACGTTGGTCGGGATGTAGGCGGAGACGTCGCCGTCCTGCGTTTCGATGATCGGCAGAGCGGTGATGCTGCCGCCGCCGAGCTCCTTGCTGAGCTTCACGGCGCGTTCGAGCAGGCGGCTGTGCAAGTAAAAGACGTCGCCCGGGAACGCCTCGCGGCCGGGCGGGCGGCGGAGGAGCAGCGAAAGCTGGCGATACGCGGCGGCCTGCTTCGTCAGGTCGTCATAGACGCACAACGCGGCTTCGCCCTTCCACATGAAGTACTCGGCCATCGCGCAGCCGGCGTAGGGGGCGATGTACTGGAGCGGCGCCGGGTCGGCGGCAGTGGCGACGACGACGGTGGTGTATTCCATCGCGCCGTTGGCGCGCAGCACTTCGACAATGCCCGCGACGGTCGCTTCCTTCTGACCGATCGCGACGTAGAAGCATTTCACGCCCTTGCCCTTCTGGGCAATGATCGTGTCGAGCGCGATGGCGGTCTTGCCGGTCTTGCGGTCGCCGATGATCAGCTCGCGCTGCCCGCGGCCGATCGGGATCATGGCGTCGATCGCCTTGATGCCGGTCTGGAGCGGCTCGCTCACCGGCTGGCGCTCAGCGATGCCCGGGGCGACGATGTCCATCTTGCGCGTCTCGGTCGACGGGATCGGCGGGCCGCCGTCGATCGGCTGGCCCAGCGGGTTCACGACCCGGCCGATGACCGCGGCGCCGACCGGCACTTCGAGCAGCCGGCCGGTCGATTTGACGGTGTCCCCTTCCTTGATCTCGAGATAATTGCCGAAAATGACAGCGCCGATCGTGTCTTCTTCGAGGTTGAAGACCTGTCCCATCGCGCCGTTCTCGAACTCGAGCAGCTCGCCCGCCATCGCGCCGCGCAGCCCGTAGATGCGGGCGATGCCGTCGCCGACTTCGATGACCGTCCCGACTTCGCTGACCTGCACCTGCTGCTCGAAATTGCTGATCTCGCGCTTCAGGACACTGGTGATTTCCGCCACATTGATGGCCATTTACATTCTCCGTTGAAACCACAGATGCACACAGATGAACACAGATCGAATCTGGTTCAGCCTTATCCGTGTGCATCTGTG
This sequence comes from Phycisphaerales bacterium, assembly GCA_034666045.1. Lineage (GTDB taxonomy): Bacteria > Planctomycetota > Phycisphaerae > Tepidisphaerales > Tepidisphaeraceae > JAICTV01. The sequence continues at coordinate 5,889 of JAXDMN010000478.1, forward strand.
TTCATCTGTGGTTCCTCTTGCTGTCTTATTTGGGCGCGGATTCGAGAAGCTGCTTCTTCATCGCCGCGAGTTGGTAGCGAACGGATGAGTCGATGAGCTTGTCGCCGACGCGGACGATCATTCCGCCGATGATGCCGTCGTCGACGTATTGGTGGATGACTGCGTCACGCCCCAGGGCCGCGCTGATCTGCTTGCGGGCCTGTTCGAGCTGGGCGGCGTCGAGCTTCTGCGCGACGGTCAGGTAGACCTCGACTTTTCCGAGCTGCTTGTCGAGCAGATCATCGTAAGCCTGTGCGATCTGCGTGAGCAGGCCGAGCCGGTTGTGCGCGTTGAGGACGCCGATCGTGCTGTAGAGCAGCGGGGCGATCTTGCCCTTGAAGGCGCGCTCGAGAAGTTTGCCGCGCTCGTCGGCGCTGATCGACGGGTTGGTAAAAATCTCGCGGATCGACGGGTTCTCGTCGAGGATCTGCTTGAGCGCGGTGAGCTCCTGTCCGATCGGCTCGGCCTGCTTCTGGTCGTTCGCCAGTTCGAGAATCGACTGGGCGTAGGTGACCGCGGTGGGCGAGGCGTGTTGTTCTGAGCGGTGTTTAGCCATGTTCTTTCAATCGCAAAACGCAAAATGCAAATCGGGAATCCTCTACGCTTTCCCGCCCACCGATTCGACCTGCCGCAGGCTGCTCTCGACGAGATCGCGCTGATCGGCGGCGGTGAGATTTCGACGCAGGATTTTTTCGGCGATGCTGGTCGACAGCTCGGCGGCCTGGGCGTAGATGTCGGTCAGCGCGTTCTTCCGCGCGGTCTCGATGTCGCGCGTGGCGCGCTGCTTCGCTTCCTCGGCTTCCTGCTGGGCCTGCATCTTCATGTTGGTGGCGATGCGCTCGGCATCCTGGCTGGCCTTGGCGAGGATGTCGCGGACCTGCGCCTCGGCGGTGGCGAGCTGCTGGTTGTACTTCGCGAGCGTTTCCTCGGCGCGCTTGCGCGCGGCCTCGGCGTTGGCGATGTCGCCGCGGATCTTGTCTTCGCGCGCCTTCAATCCGCTGGAAATCGGACCCCAGGCGAACTTGCCGAGCACCGCCAGCAGCAGCGCGAAGACGATCAGCGTCGTGACCGCGGGCGCGATCGCCTGCGGGAGCGTCGGCACGGGGCTGAGCTTCTCGGGAGTGCCCGCGGTGGCGTGGGCGTCGCCATGTGCGTCGGCGGCGAAAGCGTTGCCGGCCAGCCAGCAGGTCAGCAGCAACACGAGGATGATCCGAACCATATGTGAACTCCGTGTGATCATGTAAGCCGGTCCGACCAGCGTTAACCAGTCGGCCGGTGAATCGTCGTCGTTGCGGTGGTCAGATGATGAGTCCGACGACGATGGCGAACAGCGTCGCGCCTTCGATCAGCGCGGCGGAGATGATCATGCTGGTGAAGATGCGCCCACCGGCTTCCGGCTGACGGGCGATCGCGTCGACGGCATGGCTGCCGATCGCACCGATGCCTTTGCCGGCGCCGATGATGATCAGGCCGAGGCCGACGCCCACGCCGAGCGCCTTGGCGCCGGCGTCGGAGAGAAACGGATCCGGCGCGCCGACGGTGCCGGAGTTGGTAGTGGTCGTGCCGGCGGGCGCCGCATCAGCGGCCATCGCCGGGGCGACCGACAGTAAGAGCAGCACGAGGGCTGCGAGAGACAGAACGCGCTTCATTTGAAGCTCCAATCTCGTCCGTTTCAGGTTCGGACGACCAACCCGCCTCGCGAGGAAAGGCATTCGAACACTACCGGGCCAATCCCTAAGTGGCGACGACCCTCGCTGCGATCGCCGTAGCGTGTTTCATTTATGCCTGCGGCAGCGGGTTCACGCCGGCCACGCGCGGCAGATCAATTCGACCTGCCATGCCCACCGCCGCGTGACGCGCGTCTTCGGGGAGCTTGGCGTAGTCGGTCAGGTCGCCGCCACCGAGGCTTTCGTGAGCCTCGTCGTGATGGCCGCCTTCTTCGTCGTGATGTTCATGCTCGTGCACGACCATCTGCCCGATGAAGAGCGTGGTCAGGAATGTGAAGATGTATGCCTGTAAAAACGCGACGAACAGTTCGAGCAGCATGATCGCGGTCGTGCCGAGCACGATTGCCGCGTTGACCGCAAGCCCGCCCGCCGTGCCAAGCCGCCAGACGACCGCGGTCAGGCCGATCAGCACTGCGACGAGCACGTGGCCGGCGGTCATATTCGCCATGAGACGAATCGCCAGTGCAAACGGCTTGACGAACATGCCG
>JAXDMN010000479.1:0-16964 GCA_034666045.1 Phycisphaerales bacterium
TGCGATCGAGCAATTCGGCCGGCACGCGTACCCATTCCTTCATGCCGCCGGTGGGCAGGCGCTGCGGGTCGCGAACGTAGTAGAGCAGCATCGCGCCGCCGCAGTTCAATTCGAAGTTGAAGTAGCCGTGATCCGGCCTGGGCTGGAGGAACGCCTCGACGCAGCTGTCCTTGCAGACCATCGACTGGTGCTCATTGCGCCGGCAGAGCACGTAACGGTCGCGCACGTGGAACGCGATGTAGATGCCGTCGTCGTCGTAAAGCATTCGGAAGGTCGTCACCGGGCGGTGGTCGCTGCTCGCGACGTGAAAATGCGCGATCCGGCCGACGTCGGCGTCGGGCCATTCGTCATCCAGTTTCGGGCGGGTCTTTGCGCGACGAACGAGATACGCCATATCGAAAATCACCTCACGAGCGACAGTCCCATGCGAAAGGTCGTGTCGCTCTCGTTGTAGTCGAGCAGGCTTTCGCCGAAACCGGTGAAGAGCTGCGCGTGCAGGTACATTCCGAGGTCGCGGATCGCGAGCCTTTGCAGTGGGTAGGTGAGGTCGACTTGCAGCGAGCCTTTGTCCCACTCGTTGCCGACGCGGCCGGTGAAGGCGGCCTGCAATCCGCCGCGCCAGCCGGCGACGAGGCGGACGTCGCCGTAGCCGCGATAGTGATAGATGTCCGGGTTGTCGTCCATCTCCGTGAGGTACATCCACAAGCGCGGCGCGACGGCGATGAAAAAATCGTCGTGGCCGTCGCCGTTGCGCTCGCGCCGCGCGCGCAGATGCGCGTCGCCCGGGTCGCCGAAGGTGAAGATCGGGCTGACGTAGAGAATGTTCAGGCTTCGCGAGTCGAGCCCCGCCTTGCCGTTCGATTCGTGGCGCAATCCCGACTGGAGATCGAAGCGCGACAGGCCGGGGAGCCAGTCCGCTTCGCGCGAGTCGAGCTGATACAAAAATTCCGGACGGTAGCTGGAATCGAAGAACGGGCTGCTTTGGCCGCCGATGTCCCAGAACGACGTCTGCGAATAGGCGATGTACAGCTCCGACGCCCACGGGGCGAGCTTGTCGACCTTGCCGTGCTCGCGGAAGAGCTGGTACTTCAGGCTGAACTGGAATTTCGAATTCGGTTCGAGCGGGCCGGAGAGGAAATAGATCGGCTCGTGTGCGCGGAAGCGCGTGGAGAGGAACTCGACCATGCTCGCTTCGACCTTCGGCTCCTCATCCGGCCCCGGCTGCGTCGCCGCCGCCGCGGCGCCCGGCTGGTAGGACTGCATCAGGTCCTCGGGCACCGGCGGGCCGAGCTCGAACGATCGCGTGGCCTGCGCCGAGGCGATGGCGGATGCGGACAAAAATAGCAGCGCGATGATAATTCGTTGCATAGAGCGCACAGCATGATGCACTTCGCGACCCAACGCACGTCCGCGCCAGCGCCGCGACACGTCGCGATCACGCGCCGAGCCGATCCGGATTCAATCCTTCCAGCTCGGGCAAAACGAACAGCCCGTCCTTGCGAATCAGCTTGTCATCGAAATAAATCTCGCCGCCGCCGTAGTCGCTGCGCTGGATGCAGACCATGTCCCAGTGGATCTGGCTCTTGTTGCCGTTGCCGTAGGTTTCGTACGCCTGCCCGGGCGTGAAATGGAAACTGCCGGCGATTTTTTCGTCGAAGAGGATGTCCTTCATCGGCTGGCGGATGAACGGATTGAACGCGATGGCAAACTCGCCGATGTAGCGCGCGCCGGCGTCGGCGTCGAGGATCTCGTTGACCTTCTTCGTCGCCTCCGCGCCGCCGGCGTCCGCTTCGGCCACTTTGCCGTTCTTGAACGCCAGTCGAATATTGTTGAAGACGGTGCCGCGATAGAGCGTCTCGCAGTTGAACTGGATGTGGCCCTCGACGCTCTCCTTCGTCGGGCAGGAAAAGCATTCGCCGTCCGGGATGTTGCGATCGCCCGTGCAGCTTTTTGAGGGGATGCCTTTCTTGCTGAAGCGCAGATCAGTGCCGGGGCCTTTGATGTGCACGCGATCGGTGCGATCCATCAGCTCGACGAGCGGGCGGCTGGCGCGTTCCATCTTCGCGTAGTCGACGCCCGCGCAGACGCGAAAATAAAAATCCTCGAACGCCTCCGTGCTCATCCCCGCCGCCTGCGCCATCGCGGCATGCGGCCAGCGCAGGACGACCCACTTTGTCTTCGGCACGCGCACTTCACTGTGGACCGGGTGCCAGTAGTGCTTCTCGTACAGGTCCATCTTCTCGCGCGGGACATCCGACGTTTCCGCGATGTTGTGCGAACCGCGGATGCCGATATACGCCTGCATCTGCTCCATGCGAGTCCGATCGAGCGTCGCCCACAGCTTCATCTGCTCTTCGCTGGCGGATTGGAAGAGAGCACGCTGGACGCGCTGGTTGTACGTCGACACGAGCGGCACGCCGCCCACGTTAGCGACCGTCCGGATCAGCTCGACGATAAATTCCGGCGGGATATCGAACGCCTCGATGAGAACCTTTTCACCGCGCTGAATTTTCGTGGAATGGGTGACGAGGAGGCGCGCCAAGTCGGTGAAACGGGGGTCTTTCATGGTGGGGGATGCTATCGCCGAAGAAGGAGTGGAACCACAGATGCACACAGATGAACACTGATCAAATCATCGGTGTTCATCCGTGTGAATCTGTGGCTCCACATTCAACCAGCTCCGAACGCGGCGGTTACGTGCAGGTCTTTTTTCAGATCGATCTTCAAGTCCCGCAGCGAAACATCGCCGAGCGAAAAAGTCATCAGCGGAACCGTCGCGCCTTCGTAGGGCGTCAATTTCTTCCGGACGATTCCCGCGGCGGCGGTGCCGATCATGCCTTCGCCGTGGCAGTCGAGATCGGAGACCGTCGCGTTGAGCTCATCGTCAATGTCGAGCCGGCCGGTGATGTGGATGGTGCCGGTCATCATCATTTTTTTCGCGGTCACTCGCACGTCGGCGGCGACGCCGCGCGGGCCGGCTTTTTTCAGGTCGAGCTCGAGGTCCTGGATCTTGATTCCCTGCTGCTTGGCGGCGACGCCGGCGGCTTCGGTGAGAAGTTTTTCGATGTCGTCCTTGCTGATTCGCGCGTCGACCTTGCCGCTCTTGGCGTCGGTCAGCACGAGCAGCGGGTTGCCTTTCTTGTCGCGATCAAACTCGAACTGCAACCCGTTGGCCGACAGTTTCAGGTTCAGCTTGGCCTGCTCGTACTGGATCGGCGCGGCGCTCAACTCGAGTTTATCGACGCGCGGCCCGGGTTGGCGCTTGCCGGTGCCGATCGGCTTCGGCGGCGGCTTACTGGCGCTGACGGTGGCGCCGTCGAGGTCGATGGTGACGGTTTTGAGCGACGGAAATTTTCCGCCGCCGATCTGCACGACGTCTTCTTCATCGCCGGTGACGGTGAAGACGTCGGTGAGCGCATCGGTGATCGATGAATCGAGCTCTTCGCTGCTCGTCGGAAATTTTTTGCCGGCAAGTGGGAACATTGATTCACGCCCTCGCCGACGATTTGCTGCGACCGCCGCTGCTGCTGCGCGACGATGACGACGATGAGCCGCCCGACCGGCGACGATTTGCGCTTCGGCCGCCGCTGCTTTCGCCGCCGACGGCTTTCGCGGTGCTGGCCGCAAGCTCGCGACCATGTTCGATCAACTCGCTGCCCTTACGGCCGACGCTCTTCGCCAGGTTGCTGGCCGCGCCGCCGAGAAGATTGTTCTCGCGCTTCGTCGCGGGCAGAAGCATCCCCGCGGCAATGCCGGCCGACAGGATCGCCGCCGACATCGCCAGCGGATGTCGTTCCCACATATTGCCGATCGCTTCGCGGCTGTAGTCCAATCCGCTCGAAGCGGTCTCGCCCACGGCGGAGGCGGCGCTCGATGCGCTTTCCTTCACCGTCGATGCGGCGGTGCTGACGGCGTCGCCGATCGTGTGACCGATGCCGCCAATTGCCTCCTTGCCGCGCTCGACGAGCTGCGCCTCGGTGGGGCGGATGCCGCGGCTTTCGAGCAGCAGCCACGCAAGTCCGGCGCCGATCAACGCCGCGGGAATCGGATGCTCGCCGACGCTTTCGACTGCGCGCGAACCGGCCGACTTGATCGAGTCGACGGCAACCCTGCCGCGCTGACGTCCGGCGTCGTATCCGCGGGTCAGACGCGACGCTGAATCTGGATTTCCCTTCGAGCCTGACGCGCGCGATCCGCCGCTATGAGATCGGCTATTGCGTTTCGACGCTCGTGATTGATTGCTCCTGGCCATGATCGATTCTCCGTTTTCTCAGGCCCTTCGCGGCCTCCGTGACGATGAGTGATGCCGGCTGCCGTTCCGCCGCGCATGGGTTGATTCGAGCGGCGGCTGAGCGGCTTTGACGAACCGCCCGACGGCGAGCCCCGCGATGAACATTCCGCCGACGATCAGCGCCGGCCTGCGCCGCGCAAATTGCTCGATCTCGCGCGTCAAGTCGTTCAAGTCGCTCTTGCGGACGTAGCGTGCGACGCTGTCGATGCTTTCGGCGGCGGTGTCGATGTAGTGGGCGAGCGTTTCGCTTTTCTGATCGTGAAGTTTGTCGGCGGCGCGGCGGACGGCGGCGCCAATGCTGGAAATCTCTGCCGCGGCGCGCGTTTTCTGCTCGTCGATGGCGCTCAAGCCGCGCTCGCGCAAGTTCCGCGTCAGGTTCGTGGCGCGCTCGCCCACCTCTTCGCGCAATGCGCCAAGATTTTCGCGAAGCTCGCTGGCGACGCGGGTGACGGGACGCCTGGAATGGTCAGACCGGCCGTTTGATCGATGTCGAACCGTCATAGTTTCGCTCCGACACACGGTGGGCTGGCTCTGCTGTGCCACGGGGCACCACGATGCCAGTCACCGAAAAGACGGGGGAGCAAATGGGGTGCCTGATGAGTCAGGTTTCGCTGCGGCGAGCGGATGAGGACGCCGCAAGGATGCACGAGAGGCGGAGAATTATCGCGGGGAATTGTGTGGTTGCGCGTTCCAAGTGGACGCGATCCATTCGGCGGCGTCGCGGTACGCCTTGTCGGGAAGGCGGTGCCCGCTGTTGTACCATTTTTGCCACTTCGGTTCGGCCGCGGCTTCGAAGAGACGCTTGGCCATTTCCGGCGTGACGATTGGATCCTGCCGGCCGTTCAGCATGAGCAGCGGCCGACCGGCGAACTGCGGCAGCGCGGTGAGCGGATCGGCCGCGGCGAGTTGCGGAAGCGCTTTCAACAGCGGCGTGGCTTCGGTCGCGCCGCCGACCATCAGCACCATCGCGCGCACCCGCTCGTCGATCGGTCCGGCGATGCTGTCGAGCCACGAGCCCATCGAATAACCGGCGAGGACGACGCCGTTGCGCACGTCGAGGTCCGCGCGCTGCTCGGCGAGATCGATGCACTGGCGGATATCGATGATCGCGCGACGATGAAGCTGGATCGCGCGGAACAGATCCTTGTTCTGCCGAAGCTCCTGCGGCGTCCCCGGCCGTTCGCCATGCACCGGCATGTCGGGAGCCAGGACGGCGAACCCTTTTTTCACGAGCGACGGAGCAACCTGGCCGCAGACCTGCGCTTTGTTGCTGTTCAAACCGTGCACCGCGATCGCCAGCGGATACGGCCCGACCTTTCCGGTCGGCGTGCAGAGCAACGCGGTGACGATGTCGCCGTCCGCGTCCTTGAAGCGCAGGCGGCGGATGTCGACCTCGCCGATCGTCTTTGGCACCGCGGGCTGGGCGCTGGCGACGATCACTGCGTCGGCATCATCCCGCAATTGCCGCGGGCGGCTGCGGAAGTTGACCTGGTCCGGCGTGGGCGTCGTCTCTTCGACGACAATTTCCTTCGGCCGCTCGTACTGAAAGTAACTCGTCAGAAACGCCAGCTCCGAAGGCTGCGTCGACGCGGTCGCCGTCTCCGCCTGCGCGTGCGACAGCACCGGCGCCAGGAAAAGCGTCGCGGCAGCGGCCAGGGCGATCAAGGGGTGATTCGACATGCCGCTAATGATACGTCCGCTGGCGAGGAAGGTTGGGACAGGCACATGGGCGCGCTCGCAAAACACCGCGTTCTTTGTCTTTCCGCGCGCTGCGACCTAAGATTCAATCGCCAATGGCTCAGACCACCCATCCCGACCCCCTCGGGCGGCTTGTCGCTGCGCGCGAGCTTCGTGCGCTGGCTAAAACCCTCGGCGAAACCGGCGCGGCGACCGCGTCCGGGCTGTGGGGGAGCAGCGTGGCCGCCGTGGTTGCGGCGATCGAGAAGGAACTCCACCGCCCGATCGTTATCGTTTGCGGCCACCTTGACGAAGCGGACGACCTTGCCGACGACATCGAGCTTTTTCTGAATCGTCGGCCGGAGGTGTTGCCCGCCCTTGAGCTCAGCGGCTCGCTCGGACAGCTCAGCGAAGAGCAGGTCTCCAACCGCATGCGGCTCATCAGCCGCCTCGCAAGCGGCGACATGCCGCAGCGGCCGCTCATGGTCGCGCCGATCCAGGCGCTGATGCAGGCGGTCCCATCGAAGGACCAACTCCAGCATTTAATTCGCACGCTTAAGCCGGGGCAGGACCTCGAGCCGGAAAAACTGATCGTCTGGCTCGCCGAGCATGGCTACAGCCGGCTGGACCAGGTCGAAGTGCCGGGCGATTTCGCCGTCCGCGGCGGGATCATCGACATTTACGTTCCCGGCGATTTCGAGGAGAGCGCCAGCGACGCGGAAGCGCAGGTCGGCCTGACCGTGCGCGTCGATTTCTTCGGCGACCAGATCGAAAGCATCAAGACCTTCAGCCTCGACACGCTCGGCAGCGGCAAACGCCTCGACGGCGTTCGCATCATCGATCTCAAGGGCGTCGTCGATCCCTCTTCATCGACGCACCTCTTCAGCTATCTCCCCGAGAACACGGTCGTCGTCCTCTGGGCCCCGCTCGAAATCGCGGAGCAGGCAAAAAGCTACCTCGACCGATTGCCGGAGGTGAAGGGCGTCTACCCGCTGCAAGCGATCCTGAAAAACATCGAGCCGTTCACGCGTCTCGAGCTGAGCCAGTTCGACCAGGGGTCCGCGACGATGCCCAGCTTCGTCCGCGGCCGCGAAGTGCCGCAGATCAAGCTGCCGGTGCGCTCGCTGCAAAAGTTCGAAACCGAGGCGAAGAAAGCGATCGCAGAGCTGGTGGAGTTCGCGAAAGATCACGACATCACCGTCTTCTGCGAGAACAGCGGCGAGCTGAATCGATTCAAGGAACTGCTCGAGCACGAAGTCCCGGGGCTGACGAAGAAGATCAAGCTGGAGATCGGGTATCTGCATCGCGGATTCGTCTATGAATCAGAAACCGATCGGCCGGTCGCGCTGCTCGGGCACCACGAACTGTTCCACCGTTATGAAGTTCGTCGTCGCGTCCGCAAAGTCATTGCGTCGCGGCCGGTGGATTCGTTCCTCGATCTGAAAGTCGGCGATTACGTAGTCCACGTCGCACACGGCATCTCGAAGTTCACCGGGATGCAGACGATCGCCAAGGACGGCAAATCCGAGGAGTACCTGACGCTCCGCTTCGCCGACAACGCAACGTTGCACGTCCCGGCGGCCCGGATCAACCTGATCCAGAAATACATCGGCGGGTTCCACGGGCATCCGCAGCTCTCGCGCCTCGGTTCCGGCGTGTGGGAGAAGCAGAAGGCGAAGGTCTCTGAAGCCGTCATGGATATGGCGGCGGAGCTGATCGAGATCCAGGCGTCGCGGCAGGCGGAAGTGGGGACGTCGTATCCGCCGGATACCGACTGGCAGCGCGAATTCGAAGCGGAGTTTCCGTACGAGCCGACCGAAGACCAGGTCACGTCGGCCGAAGAGATCAAGCAGGACATGATCCGCCCGCGGCCGATGGATCGGCTGCTGTGCGGCGACGTCGGATACGGCAAAACCGAGCTGGCGATGCGCGCCGCGTTCAAGGCGTGCGAGTTTGGCAAGCAGGTCGCGATCCTCGTGCCGACGACGGTTCTCGCCGAGCAGCACTATCGCTCGTTCCGAGAGCGCATGGCGGAATATCCGTTCGTCATCGAGTCGATCAGCCGCTTCAAGACCACGCGCGAGGCGAAGGACATCGTCAAGCGTGCGGCGGCCGGCGAAGTGGACATCCTCATCGGCACGCACCGGCTGATTTCCAAAGACGTCAAGTTCGCCGACCTCGGGCTCGTCGTCATCGACGAAGAACAGCGCTTCGGCGTGACGCACAAGGAACGGCTAAAGCAGATGCGCAAGACGGTCGACGTGCTGACGATGTCGGCGACGCCGATCCCGCGCACGCTGCACATGTCGATGCTCGGCCTGCGCGACATCTCATCGCTGACAACCGCGCCGCAGGACCGGCGCAGCGTGGTGACGGAGGTGATGCCCTTCGACCGCAACCGCGTGAAGCTGGCCATCTTGCGCGAGCTTCAGCGCGAGGGGCAGATTTATTTCGTCCACAATCGCGTCCACAACATCATCGAAATCGCCGACGAGATTCAGCAGATGGTCCCGGACGCCCGCGTCATCATCGGCCACGGGCAGATGCAGGGTGACGAGATGGAAGAGGCGATGCTGAAGTTCATCCGCCACGAGGCGGACATTTTAGTTTGCACGACGATCATCGAATCCGGCCTGGATATTCCGAATGCGAACACGATCATCATCAACAACGCCGACCGGTTTGGGCTGAGCGAGTTGCACCAGCTTCGCGGTCGAGTGGGGCGGTGGAAGCATCGCGCGTACTGCTATCTGCTGCTGCCCGCCGATCGTCCCGTTACGCCGGTGGCGGCGAAGCGTTTGAAGGCGATTGAGGAATATTCGCATCTCGGCGCGGGCTTCAAGATCGCGATGCGCGACCTGGAAATCCGCGGCGCCGGCAACATTCTCGGACCGGAACAATCCGGGCACATCGCGACCGTCGGCTACGAAATGTACTGCCAGTTGCTGGAAGAAGCCGTGCGGGGCCTGAAGAACGAGCCGCGGCCCACCACGCCCGAAGCGCATGTCGACATCGGCGTCAGCGCGTTCATCCCGAAGACCTGGATTCCCGGCGATCGCCAGCGCATGGACGTCTATCGCCGTCTCACGCGCTGCACGAGCGTCGACATGCTGCAGATGCTCGAGGCGGACGTGAATGACGCCTTCGGCGAACCGCCGCGACAGGCGGTGTTGCTGTTCGCGATGACCGAGCTGCGCCTGCTCGCCGGTCACTGGGGGATCGAGAGCATCATCCGCAAGGAGCCGGACGTCGTGCTGACGGTGACCGACGGCGCCCGCGCGCTGGCCGCGCTGTCGGGCGCGCCGGGGACGCTGCGGATCATCGACCAGAAGACCGTCTACTTCCGACCACCTCCATCATTCCTCGAATCGGAAACGCTGCTGATGGTGCTGCGAAATTTGATGCGGCAAGCGTACGATCGCGAGCTGAAGGGTGAAGTCGTTGCAGAACCGGGGAAGGCGCCTGCGCCTGCACCTACGAAGGCTAAGCCCGGGGCTTTAGCCCCAGGCTCCGCAGCCCAAAAGAAATCAAACCCCCCCGCGCCTCCGACCCAGCCCGAACCAACCCTTCCCCATCCGCAACTCGAAAACCTCAAGCAGCTCCGCGACCAAGGCATTCTCACCGAAGAACAATTCCAAGCCGCGCGCAAGCGTCTCCTCGCGCGAGCAGAGCTGTGACTCTCTCAAGCATGTTATCCTGAGATACTCCGAAGGATCTGGCCTCAGTCACCTAGATCCTTCGGAGTACCTCAGGATGACATCGTGCGCACGTTGCGCGTTACTTTCCGACAAACTTCAAACTCGCGCGGGCAAGTGCATCGTTTGCGGAAATCGTGCGAACGGCGATCCCCGCGGTCGACGGATGCGACATCGCCACGGCGGCAGCGCGAGTCGAGCCGCGGCGGATGCGCCAGAGTTTCCGGAAGGCATGACGGAGTCGGTTCGTGTCTTTTCCGGCAGAGAGTTCCATCGCCGCCAGCTCGGCGCTGCGCATGGCGAGTCCCATTCCTTCCCCGCCGATCGGTTCGAGTGCAGCGGCGGCGTTCCCGAGGGGAATCAGCCGCGCGGGCCAATGTTTTGCGACGGCGAACCTCGGCAGCGGCGATGCCAGCCAGTCGCCGACGCGCTTCGCCTTGGCGAATCGCCGATTCAAGCCGGTATTTTCCGATCGCAGCCGCTCGAAGAATGCATCGAAGTCGCCGCGACATTCCGCAACGCGCGACGCGGGGACGCTCATAGCCACGTTCCACCGCGCATCCTCGATCGGCGCCAAGCCGACGTAATGCCCGCGCACGCCAAACAGCGTAATGCGATCCGGCATCTCGTCCACACCGGAAAAATGCGCTTTCACGCCCAGATCATTCGTCGGCGACGGTTTCGTCACGCCGAGCGACGCCTTGCCATCGGCGACGAGCACGTGGTCGCTGCGCAGCGTGCGCAGCTCGTTGGTCACGAGATCGCGCACGACACATTCGAGCGAGACCGGATCGAGCGACTCCACGCGCGCGGGTTGCATCATCCGCGCGCCGGCGCGCACCGCCTGCTCGGCCAATGCGTGATCGAGCGCCAAGCGGCTCAAGCCCCACATCGGGCTCGGCAGCGCGACCGTCGCCTCGGTCCCGTCCGGCGCGACGAGCGTCGTCTTCGTCAATTTCACCGGCCCTAATCGCTGCAAACCGCGCGAGAGCCCGTGCCGCTCGAGGACCTCGATTCCAAGCGCGCTCAGACATTCGCCGCACACCTTGTCACGGGGAAAACGATGCTGCTCTACGAGGGTGACGTCCCACCCACGCCGCGCCAGCAGGATCGCCGCGGTCGCGCCCGCGGGACCGGCGCCGATGATCGTCACGGTGGGCATTTGAAGGGGTGGAATACGAGGATGGAGGATACAGGATGGAGGATCAGAATTTTTTCCATCCTCCATTCTCAATCCTCATTTTTCTCACGTCCGCGCCGCCGCGCCGGGCGTACGGGCGGTGCGGTCGCGCTTGTCGCGGTTGCCGTTCGCAGCCTTGCCGGGCGTGGGGGGCGTCGGCTTGGGGGCTTTTATACGAACCTTCGCGCCCAGCGCAATCTCCAGCACCTGATCGACGTTTTCGACGAAGTGGAACTTGAGCGTGTTGCGCACTTCCTCCGGCACGTCCGGCATGTCCTTTTCGTTGCGCTTCGGAACGATCACCTGCCGGATTCCCGCGCGTTTCGCGGCAAGGGTTTTTTCCTTCAAGCCGCCGATCGGAAGCACGAGCCCGCGCAGCGTAATTTCACCGGTCATCGCCACGTCGTGCCGCACCGGGCGGTTTAGCAGCAGCGACGCAAGTGCGGTGAACATCGCGGTGCCGGCGCTGGGGCCGTCCTTCGGAACCGCGCCGGCGGGAACGTGAATGTGAATGTCGCTGTTGGCGAGCAGGTTCTGGTCGATGCCGAGCGACTCGGCCCGCGAGCGCAGCAGCGAATACGCCGCCGTCGCCGATTCCTTCATCACGTCGCCGATCTGCCCGGTCAGCGTGATGTTCCCTTTCCCGGGGAAGCGCGACGCCTCGATAAACAAAATTTCTCCGCCGACCGGCGTATACGCCATGCCGGTCGCGACGCCCGGGACGCTCGTGCGCTGCGCAAGCTCCGGCTCGTATCGCCGCGGGCCGAGCGTTTTCATGACGTAGTCGCGATCGGCGATGACCTTGTCGGTGCGTCCGCCGACCACTTCCGCCGCGATCGCGCGGGCGACCGATCCGATGTTGCGCTCGAGATTGCGCACGCCCGCTTCGCGCGTGTAGCTCTCGATGATCTCCTTGAGGGCATCGTCCTTGAAGCGGACGTTCTTGCCATTGAGCCCGTTCGCATCGAGCTGACGCGGAACGAGGTAGGTCTTGGCGATGTTGAGCTTGTCGGTGTTCGTGTAGCCGGGGATCTCGATCACTTCCATGCGGTCGCGCAGCGGCCCCGGGACCGTGTCCATCGTGTTCGCGGTGGCGATGAACATGACCTTTGAGAGGTCGAACGGCACGTCGAGATAATGATCGGTGAACGTGTGGTTCTGCGCCGGATCGAGCACCTCGAGCATGGCGCTTGCCGGATCGCCGCGGAAATCGCTCGCCATCTTGTCGATTTCGTCGAGCATCATGACCGGGTTGCGCGTACCGGCCTTGCGCAACTCGGCGATGATGCGGCCGGGCAAGGAGCCGATGTACGTTCGGCGATGTCCGCGGATGTCCGCCTCGTCGCGCACGCCGCCGAGGGCGACGCGGATAAACGTGCGGCCCATCGATTCGGCGATCGATTTGCCGAGCGAAGTCTTTCCGACGCCGGGCGGCCCCAGGAAGCAGAGAATCGCGCCGCCGCCGTCCGGTTTCAGCTTGCGCACCGCGAGATATTCGATGATGCGCCGCTTGACCTTTTCGAGATCGAAGTGATCGCGGTCGAGGATCGATTTGGCTTCCTTGAGGTCGAGCTTGTCGGCGGTTTCGAGCGCCCACGGCAGTTCGCTGACGATCTGGAGCCACGTGCGAATCACGCCGTACTCCGGCGATGCGCTGGGGATCGATTCGAGGCGCTGCAACTCGCGCTGCGCCTCCTTCTTGACCGTTTCCGGCAGCTTCGCCGCCTCGAGGCGCTGCCGGAGTTCTTCGACCTCGTTGCCGCCGCCGCCGGCGTCCCCTTCGCCGAGCTCTTTGCGAATCGCCTTGAGCTGTTCCTGGAGGTAATAACGCCGCTGGCTCTTGTCGATGTTCTCTTTGACCTGCGACTGGATCTTCGACTGCAATTCGAGCACGTCGAGCTGCGTGGCGATGCGGGCGGCGATCATGCGCAGGCGTTTTTCGACGTCGAGCTCTTCGAGCAGCAGTTGTTTATCCGCCGTCTCCGCCTGCAGATTCGCAGCGAGGAAATCGGCGAGGGCGGACGGGTTCGTTATGCCGTTCAAGACCTGCGCCGCTTCGTCCGGCGTGTTGGGCGACAGCTCGATCACCCGGTTCGCCTGCGAGCGCACTGAGTTCAGCAGCGCCTCGAGACTCGGGTTCTCGACCAACTGGTCCTCGATCACCTCGATCTCGCCAACGGCGTAGGGCTCTGTTCGGATGATCGATTTCAGCCGAAATCGCACGAGCCCGTGCACGATGATCGATTGATTCCCGTCCGGCAGCTTGAACAACTTCAAGATCATGCAGGCGACGCCCACATGATGCAGGTCGTCAAAGCCGGGATCTTCGACGTCCGGATTCCGCTGCGTCACGACGCCGATCAGCTTTTCGCCCGGCATGACGTCGTCGAGCAGCGCCTTACTCTTGGGCCGACCGACGTTGAGCGGCATGACGGTGCCGGGGAAGACGACGATGTTGCGGATCGGCAGGATCGGCAGGACATTCGGGACGATGACCAGCGGGCCATTGGGTCCCGTGCGAATGACCGTGCCGGTTTCGTTGCGTTCGATAATTTGAGTTTCAGCCACGTCGACCACCCATCCCTGATTACCGCCTCACGCGGGGTCACTTTCACTTCTTCGGCAGCTCAATCCACAACAACCCGTCGACGTATCGCGCCGTGATCTGTTCCTTGATCACATCGTGCGGCAGCTCAACCTCGCGCGCGAAGGCGCCGTGATCGATCTCCATCAAATGCACGCGCAGGCGCTGCTGCTCCGGGTCCGGGCAGGGCGGGACGACGCACTGCGGCACCGGCCGCTGCCCGCGGATGGTCAGCCGTTGATCGACCACCGTGATGTCGATCTTATCCTTCTCGACCCCAGCCAGGTCCACGCACACGCGATAGTCCGCCTCGGTCTCGTAGAGGTTGACGTTGGGGATGAAGACTTCGCTGGGCATGAAGCCGTAGTAGCCCTTGTTCAACTGCTCCATCATCTTGGCGACTTGCGGGCTCATGTTGCCGAATTGCCCGGCAGTGGTAGCAACGGCGATTTCAGTGGGCATGGTGTTGGTCTCCACGGCAGACACGAATTTCCCGCGCATGCGCCGGCACGATTCCGACAGCGGCGCGCATCATACGCCCAATCGGCGGGCGCTCGATAGGGCAAAACACCTGCGGCAAGAGAGTCTGACACACGCCCGCACGCCCCATATATGCCGGCTCGAACGGGGCGTCGCAAACTTACTCTTGAATTGACTTCGATTTGCCAGTTTCAGACAATCCACAGTTGCAACACCCGACGCGGCACCCACGAAGTTCGTCCCCCGAGGAGATCGACCCGATGATGTTCGCGAAGAAGCGGCAGCGGCTGATGAAGCTGACGATGGCGGTATCCAGCGCGACCGCGGCGGCGAGCCTGATTGCGCTCGGCGGATGTGATGATCCGCACCAGGCGGACCGCCGCGTGCACGACACGATCTCGCAGGCGCGCATCGAGCGCGCCAAATCGGGCGAAGAGGGTCTGGCCAAGTCGCAGGAACTGCTCAAGCAGGCCGCCGCCGAAGCCAATGCCGCCGCCGCAACGCAGGCCCATGCCAAGGCGATGCTCGCGCAAGGGCAATACGAAAGCGCGCTCGCGGAAATTTCCGATCCGAAGGTCGGGGTCGATGCCGGCAATCGCGAGGTCATCCGCCTCCTCCGCGAGATCAATCAGCTCGGCCAGCAGATCAGCACCAGCAACGGCCTCGTCAGCGTGTACACGCAGATGGAGCCGAAGGAAGCGCGCTCGGCCGTGCAGCAGCGCATCCTTGAAGCGACCGGCGACGCCGCGAAGACGACCTGGATCGGCGAAGGCGCCGCCGCCGTCCCGACGCTCACCGCCGTGCAGCAGCAAGTCGAGCAGCAGCAGGCCGCCGTCGATCAGCAGCAGGCGCGCATCAAGACGCTCCAGGCGCAGCAGGAACAGGTCGCCGGTCAGGCGCAGCAGGCGTCGAGCCAATCCGAAGCCGCGCCGGGACGCGCGGGGCTTGATCTCTTCAAACAGGCGGTCGGGTTGCGCAAGCAGGCGGCGGACGTCGCGAACCAGATCGAAGTCGAGCAGTCGAAGCTCGCGCAGCTCCAGCATGATCTCAAGCTCGCGCAGGCGCGCCAGCAGGCGGTCACGACCGCGATCGGACAGTTCCAGGAAGTCGGCAAGCATCTCGAATCCGGCTGGCAAGGCGTCAAGGCGCAGGCGGACAAGCAGGGCCAGCTCGCGGGCGCGATCCTCAACGGCGGCGGCGATTCCAAGGTCGCCGTTTCCATCGCCGCCAAGGCCAAAGCGCTCAATGAGCAGCTCGGCAAGAGCAAGGAGAAGTTCGAGCTCGCGCAGCAGAACCTGACGGACGCGATCACGAACTATCAGGCCGCCGCCGGCGAAGCGAAGAAACTTCGCACTGAGATCGCGCCGCGCGAACAGGCGCTTCCGAGCGGCAACCAGATGAAGGTTGCGCTCAAGACGTTGAGCGACGCGTATCACCCGTCCACGTTCGAGCTCGGGCAGGCGTCATCGCAGCTCGCGCTGGCGAATTTACAGGTCACGCGGGCGCAGGTGCTGAACGAGCGCGCCCGGCTGAACGAGCAGCTCGGCAAGATCATGGCCGACGCGCACCTCGCGATGCCCAAGGAGCTTGACGATCCGACGCTCGCCGCCTCGATGAAGCAGGCGACCGAGGAGGCGACGCAGAATTACACGCAGGCGATGGAATTGTTCGGCCAGGCTGGTGACGGCGGGGTCGGTGACGCCGTCAAGAAGGGTGCGCAATCCGGCAAGATTTACGCGCTCTACGGACAGGCATTGCTCGCCCGCGCGACCGGCGGCAAAGCGGACGAACAACTCGCGGCTGCCCGCAGCGCGCGGGATCTGGTTCTGGCGGATTCGCCGAATGCGTTGTCCGCGCTGCCGGCCGAGCTGGTCCCCCCGCCGAGCACGCAGCCGGCGCCCGCCGCCGCGGCGGCGACCGCACCCGCGGATGGTGCGGCCCCGGCGACCACGCCGACGGAAGGCGCAACGCCGCCGGCTGAAGGCACGACTGCCCCGGCGACGACGCCGGCCGAAGGCGCCACGCCACCGGCTGATGGCGCCACCGCCGCGCCCGCGGACGCCGCCGCGCCCGCTACACCAGCGCCCGAAACCCCCGCGCCCGCGCCGCAATAGCCTGAACCTACAAATTTGTCTCCACGTCCACTGCGAAGAACGCCGAGCGCGTGAAATCGCGCAGGAAAACGTTCAGCGGTTCTTGTTTCGACTCCGGGTACGCCGATTTCTCATCCGACAGTGCGGCGATCTCCGCAAAGAGCGGCGTCGGATCGACGCCCGCGGTGGCGGCGGCCTTGTAAAGCTCACCGAGCGCGATGTACATGTCGCGGAAGTCGAGCACGTTGTTCTCGATCGACGCCGCCGCCAGGCCACGCCGCAGCGCGATCGACGGATCCTCTTTGCGGTTGCGGATCTGGTTGGCATTGAAGTGGACGAACCCGATCAGGTGGTGATGCAGCGTCTGCCGGTCGCGCACGCGCTCGCGCGTCTGCTGCCGCTGCTCGGGAGACTCGGCGAGGTACGCATGGCACAGTGCTGGAAAGAGCGCCGCCGCGCGGTCGCGCAGATCCGCCGGCACCGCGTCATTCGCGCGGCTGGCGGCGTCGTGCAACTCCGCCGTCGGCTTCGACAGCGGATTCGCCGGATCGACCCATCGCGCGTACTCGCGGTCCGCCGCATCGTCGATCTGCTGAAGAATCGGTGTGAGCTCGTCGAGAATCTCTTGTGTCGTCGTCGCGGCGCTCATCGACCTCCCGATCTCCCGGCAGTATAACCGCGGGGCATGTCACACAAATTCATCACCATTCTGCTTGTCGTAAGCGCAATCCTCGTCGGCTGCCGCAAAGATTCCACCGCTGCGGAAAAGCCAACCGCGGTCGCCGCCACCCCCGCCCGACAGGCGGGGCCGAACGACGTCACGCTGCGCATCCGCAAGCTCGGCGGCGCCGATGGCAAACAGGTCATGAATAAGCTGACCGTCGTCACACCGATCGGCGATGACTTCACGGTGACCGAGCAGGTCGGCACGACGCAGCTCGAGCTGCGCGGCAAGGTCGTCGAC
>JAXDMN010000480.1:0-8347 GCA_034666045.1 Phycisphaerales bacterium
CGGTCTCGGTGTAGGTGGGGCACGCGGGCAGGCACAGGCCGCAGTGTACGCAGGAGAGCGCGCGGGCGTAGGTGCGCGGATCGAGCGGCAGGGCGGGTGCCGTGGCGGGCGCGTTAACAACGGGCAACGATGACGTCATGAGCTTGTCTGCGCGGTCTGCGCCTGCCAGGGCAGCGGCGCGAGTCGATTGTCCGGATCGAACGACTTCTTCAAACGCTCGAGCAGTTGCCGCTGCGCCGGCGACGGCACATCGAAGAGCGGCCCGGCCGAGCCGTCGCGGCGGGGGAAGCTGGCCGTGCCCGACAGCGCCTGTGCCGCACCGCGAATTTGCAGGTCATCGCCCGCGCCGACCACGATCCCGAACGCCGGATCCGCGACCCATTTCGTCGGCTTTGCGACCGCAATAAAATCCGCGACCTTCGCCGGCGGCACCGACACGCGAAAATCGCCGCGGAAAAGCTGCGCGCGGTGTTCAATGTCCTGCTCAAGTGTACGCCGCTCGATCGTTCGCGGCTTCACATCGGCGGCGGCGAGCGTCGTTTCATAAAAATCGAGCGTCAGCGCATCGGCGACGTATCCGCAGAGCAGCGCATCGGCGGTCAGCATCGCCCACTGCGGGCGCGTCGTCGACGGCAGCAGCTTGCCGATCAAGCGCGCGTTCGGCTCGAACGTCGCGAGGATCGCGCCCGCCGGGCGTTTGTAGAGCCGCATCGTGATCGTCACGATCTTCCCGAACACCCCGCGCTGGCCGACCATGAATTTCGTGAGATCGTAGCCGGCGACGTTCTTCACCGTGCGCCCGCCCGCGGTGATCAGCTCACCCGAGCCGTTGCGAAACTGCGCCCCCAGCAGCAGATCGCGCCACGCGCCGTACCCGAGCCGCAGCGGCCCGGTCGAATTCGTCTCGACCAGTTCGCCGACGCTCAGGTCCGGATCGCCGTCGATGGGCAGCCACTGCTGGGCCGCGGCAACGCTCGCTTGCACTCGCCGCAGCGGGACGTCGGCGGCGACGGTCGCGGTCATGTCGCCGACGTGATGATCGATCGCGCCGGGCGCAACCAGAGGTTCAAGATCGGCGCGAAATTCGCTCATGGTTCGGGCCGAGCATTGTACGGGTGTGGGCGCTGCGGTCTAGGCGCGCGGTGGCAGCTTGCCCAGGATGTCGCGGAGCGTGGCGAGGATTTCTTCCTGCGTGCCCGCACCCGGCGGCCTGGCGCCGTCGAGCGTCCTGGGGGCCATCGCGGGGCCGATCGCCATCAGCGCGCTGCCGATCATCTTGCCTGCCGGCGTCTGCGCGAAGATGTCGCAATAGCCGACCGAGATGTTCGTCGAGCAGTAGACCGCCGCGTCGTAGAGGTCGCGGACCTTCGGGTTGTGCCCGCGCTCGGCGAGGTAGAACAACACCGTGGCGGCCGAGAGCATCGCGGCGGTGTTCTGCGCGGGCTTCTCGGTGAGTTTTTGTGCCCAGTCGTCGACCGAAAATGTCTCCGGGATTTTCACGCCGAAGGCGGCCAGGCCGTAATTGAGATCGTCGCGGATGGATTTTATAGCACTCATGATCTGATCCCGTCTCATGTCATCCTGAGCGTACTCGCGAAGGATCTGGCGCCGATTGGCAGTGACGCAGATCCTTCGGAGTACCTCAGGATGACAATGCGTTGCTTCCGTTATTGCCGGCGATAAGCACTACACCCGCTTATGCGGCTTCGCCTCGACCGGCGTGACTTCCGCCGGCTTGGCGTTCTCGCCATTCGTCGCAACTGGCTGCGGCGCGGGCACATCGGCCGGCTTCAGCGCATTCGTCATGGTCGCCGCCAGCTTCGTCAGCAGCTCCTGGCCCTGCACCGGCATCGTGCGGAGCAGGCCGTCGACCGAGTTACCCAGCGACGCGGCCCGCATGAAGTTTTCGCTCATGCGCGACATCGTTTCCGGATCGGCGAAGATCTGCATGTTCGCGCCGGCCAACATGCCGCTGAGCGCCTGCGCCGCCGCGATGCGAACCTCCTTTTCCGCCTGGATGCGCAGTTTTTCCAGCTCGAACTTCAGCGCGGCGTCCTCGAACTCGCTGCGGTTTGCGAGGCTGACGCGCTCGACCTCGACCTTGGCCGACTCGACGTTCACGCGCTCGCGCTCGACATTCACGTCGACCATTTTCACCGCGCGTTCGCCCTCGGCGCGCTTGGTCGCGCCCTGCGCGTCCGCCTCGGCGAGCCGCAGGCGCGCTTCGTATTGCATCTCGGCGGCCTGGCGCTGGCCCTCGGCTTCCTTGACCTGCATGTACGCCAGCACGTCCGCTTCGGTCTGATCGCGAAGCTGCTTCTGCTTGATCTCCTGCTGAGCGGCGATGAGCTTCTTCGCAGACTCGCGCTCCGCCTCGGTGGTCACCTGAACGGTGGTGATCTGCTGCTTTGCCCGCTCGCGATCCGCCTCGGCGGTCAGCATCTCCGCCTGCGCCGTCGCGCGCTCGCGCTCCTTGTCGGCGACGGCGACTTCCTTCGTCCGCTCGGCGACTTCGATCGCCTGCTTCTTCAAGATTTCGGCGGTCTGCTGCTCCTTGATCTTGGCGATCAGCGCGATCTGCTTGGCGACCTGCGCCTGCTCGACGACGAGCGTGCGCTCGACCTCGCTCGTCTCGATCATCTTCATTTTCTCGATGTCGCGGCGGCTGACGGCCTCGTCCTGCGCGATCTTGAACTCCGCGATCTCTCGCTCGCGCCCGGCGCGGACATTCGCGACCTTCATCTTCTGCTCGGCCTCGAACTCCGCCTGGTCGCGGTGCAGATCGAGCACCTTCTTCGTGGTGTGGACGTTCTTCTCCTGCACCATTTTCTCCGCCTCGCGCTCGATTTCGTTGCGCTCGACCTTGGCCTTCTGGGTGATCTCGGCGATCTTGCGCAGGCCCTGGGCGTCGAAGACGTTCCGCTCCTGGAGCTGCGTCGGGTCCGTCTGGTCCAGCGACGAAATCGTCACCGATTCGAGCGTCAAACCGTTCGCCGCCAGGTCGTGCGTGACGATCGCCTGCACGGCGCTGGCGAACTCGTCGCGCTTCGAGTGCAGCTCGACGAGCTCGCGCGTCGCCGCCACGGTGCGCAGCGCGCTGACCAGCTTCTCCTGCACGAGCTCACTCACCGCGTCCGGCTGCACGTTGCGCGCGCCGAGCGACCGCGCGGCCTGCAAAATGTCATCCGCGTTCGCCTGCACCTTGATGTAAAACTCGGCCGACAGGTCGACGCGCAGGTTGTCTTGCGTGATCAGCGCGTGCGGCCCGCGTCGTTCGACATTGAGGCGCATCGTTTCCATCGAGACCGGGATCACCTGGTGAATGACCGGCACGACGATGGCGCCGCCATCGAGGATCGGTTTCGCGCCGCCCATGCCGGTGCGAACGAACGCCATGTTCGCCGACGCCTTGCGGTACAGCCGTGTGATCACCGACCCGACGGCCGTGATGATCAGCAAGCCGGTACCGACGACGATGCTCGCGACCTGCAGCCCGGGCGTAATGCCGGGCACGAAAAACGGGCCGACAGTGAGCGCCAGACCGATCAGGAAGAGCACGAAGAACATGATGACCCTGCCTTTATCTTGTGGCCGGCTTCAGGGCAGCGTTCCGCGCCGCCGCGACACCGGCCGTGTCCATTGGTCGAACCAGGTACAACTTCCGCGGCGCGTCGTACGCGACGAGCCGCACCGTCATCCCTTTCGTCACCGGCCGATCGGTCCGCTCGGCGCGGCAGGCGAGGTGAAACAGATTTCCATCCTCGTCGCGCACCGAAACGACGCCGGCCGATTGGTTGATGTCAAAGATCGCCTCGCCGAGCAGCCCGAGCAGCTCGTGGCGGCGGCGGGCGAAGGATTCGTTCAGCGGGATCAGGCGGACGATCGTTTTCGACACGCCGCCCGTCACCAGCATGCTTCCCGCCAGCGCCGCCGGCAGCGACAACATCAGCAACTGCCACGGCTGGGCGAACAGGTTTCGCGCCAGCATGTTCGTCACGAAGCCGATCGTGCCCCATGACAGCAACAGCACCATCATCACGATGCTCAACGGCACCCGCCCGACGCCGAGCCACGTGAGGGCGGCGAAGACGGAGCCGTGACTGCCGTGCGCGCCGGCGCTGCCGACGTCAACGTCCTGGTCTTCAATGTCATGATCGGCATCGGCGTCGGCGTCGGCATCCGCGTCGACGTCGGCATCCGCGTCGACGTCGGCATCAACATCCGCATCCGCGTCGACGTCTGCATCGGCATCGACATCCGCGTCCGCATCGACGTCGGCATCGACATCGTGATCTGCGCCGAAATCATGATCAGCGTCCGCATCGGCGTCGGCGTCACCGAACGTGATGCCGCTGGCCGCGTAGACGCCCAGGTAGATCAGGGCGAGCAGAAACGGCGTGAGGAACAGGAGGTTCCACCAGCCGAATATCCAGTCGTTTCTCATAGCCGCCTCCGATGTGCGCCCTCCGTCGCTTGCGCGACCGAGATGTATGGGCTCCCATCGGACTTCCGTTCGCGCACTATAGGAGGAACGAGCCTGCCCCACGCGTATAAACAAGCGGGTTTGTTCGAACCAAGTTAGAGCAATAACCCCCGAAAATCGCCCCAAAAGCCGTGCCAGCGATCGGCCACCGAGAACGTCCTGCCGCTCATCCCAGCGAAGAGCTGAAACGCAGCGGCAGCCGCGCGGGGCCGTGAATGTGGAAGGCTTTCCGCGGCTCCCACGGCTCGTCGCTCGCGCGCGAGAAATCGGTGAAACGCGCCAGCAGATCCGTCAGTGCGATCTTTGCTTCCAGCCGCGCCAGCGCCGCGCCGAGACAGAAGTGGACGCCGTGGCCGAAGGCGATGTGGTGGTTGCCGCGCGGGTGCGTGATGTCGAACCGATCGGCGTCGGCGAAGTGGGCGGCGTCGCGATTGGCGGAGCCAATGATCGGGAGCACGAGTTTTCCGGCCGGGATAATTTGGCCGTGCATCTCAACCTCGCGGCGCGTCGCGCGGAAGACCGCCTGGAGCGGGGAGCGATAGCGCAGGACTTCCTCGATCGTGCCCGGGAGCAGATCGATGCGTTCGCGCAGGAGTGCGAGCTGCTTCGGGTGCTCGAGCAGGCAGAGGATCGCGTTGCTGATCAGGTTGATCGTCGTTTCGCTGCCGGCCAGGAGCAGGAGCTGGAAGAAGCCGAGAATCTCGCGGTGCGTGAGGCGCTCGCCTTCAACGTCAGCCAGGGCGAGGCGGTTGAGCAGGTTGTTCTTCGGCGCGGAGCGGAATTCGCGCAGGATGTCGATGAGATAGTTCTCCATCTCTTCGGTCGTCTGCATGTACGCGATGCCGGCCTTCGCGCCCGCGGCGGGGCCGCCGGAGACGGCCTCGCTGAGCCCGAGAATCGAGTCGCTCCAGCGCTTGAAGCGCGCCCGCTCACTGGACGGGATGCCGAGCATCTCCGCGATCACCATCATCGGCAACTGGCCGGCGTAATCGGCGACGAGATCGAGCTCGCCGGTTCCGCGCGAGATCGCCGCATCCAGCAGCTCGCGCGAAATCGCCGCGATGCGCGGCTCGAGCATCGCGATGCTCCGCGGCGTGAACGCGCGCGACACCAGCGCCCGCAGCGTCGTGTGTCGCGGCGGATCGAAGAAAATCATCCAGGGCAGCGGATTTGTCGTCGCGCCGGCCGGCGAGGCGCTGGAGCTGAACGCCTCATGATCCTCCAGCGCCCGCCGCACGCCCGCATAGTCGAAGATCATGAACGGCCCGTTCGGGGGCGCGACGCACAACAGCGGCGACGACGCGCGCATGTGCGCATACAAGGGATAAGGATCGCGGCGGACGTCGTCGGTGAGGAAGTCGAGCATACGCCTCGCGAACTTAAACCGGCGGCGGATCCGCAGCTACCTGCGATTCGCTATCCGCGCGAGCGGAAGGGCGGTCACACCGCGAACACCTCGACAAATGCGATCTTGTTGTTCACCGACCCGCTCGCGTTCGTGATCGTCAGCTTCCCATCGGTCACCGTCACCGTTCGCATTCCCTCGACGAAGCGGCTGCCGCTGCTCGGGGTGCCGTTGACCGTCAGCAGCCCCTCGACGTTGAACTTGTACACGCTGTCGAAGTAGTTCGGATCGCCCGCGACGATTCTTACTTCGTACGTGCCGTTGGCGACGCCGAGCTCCCAGGTGCGCTCGCCGAAGAGCTGCGTGTGAATGAACGTGTCGTACTGCTGGTCGACGCCGAAGGCGTTGCGGTCGCGCGCGAAGCTGCTCGCCGTCGCGTTCCAGCCGTAACTGAAGCCGTTCCCGCGATTGCCAAATAACGCGCCGGTGTCGGCGAAGTAGCCGGTCGGAATCGGCCGGCCGACCGGCTGAAAATTGATCTTCACGCCGGTCGTGATCGGCGTGATCTCGACGAAGGCGATCTTGTTGTTCGCCGACCCGCTGGCGTTGGTGATCGTGAGCTTGCCGTCGATGACGGTGACGTTCTTCGCGCCGGTGATGAACCGGCTGCCGCTGGTCGGCGTGCCGTTGACGGCGAGCTGGCCCTCGACGTTGATTTTGTAGACGCTGTCGAAGAACTGCGGGTCGCCCGCGACGATTTTTACCGAGTACGTGCCGACCGGCACGCCGATTTCCCATGTGCGACTGCCGAACAGTTGCGTGTGCACGAAGGTGTCGAATTTCTGGTCCGGGTTGATTCCGCGGTCGCGCGTGAAGCTCCCGGCCGATAGATTCCAGCCATAACTAAAACCGTTTCCGCGGCTGCCAAAGACCGCGCCGAAGTCGGCGAGATAACCCGCCGGCACCGGCCGACCGGCGGGCTGGAAGTTGATCTTGATCGCCGCGCCGGCGCTGGGGGTGACCTTGCCGGTGATCGCGAACTTGAACGTCGCATCATCCGGATCGTTGCTCGAGATGACGACTTCGCCGCCGAACGTGCCGACGGCCGCGGTCGAGAGCGCGACGGTGAAGCTGTCGAACGCGCCCGGCGCGAGCGTCGTGTCGAGCGGCTCGACGATCGTGTACCCGGCCGGCAGGGCGGGCGCGAGTGTTTCCAGCGTGTGCCCGCCGGTGTTGAAGACCATGAACAGTTGCTGCCGCGACGGCGCGCCCTGCGCGACGGCGCCGAAGTCGGTGCCGTCGGCGACGCGCGGCGTCGTGTCGTTGTTCGCGATGTCCCATCCGCCGCCGGTCACCTTGATCTGCGGCGGCGCCTGCACCTCGACCGAACCGATGTCGACCGTGCCGACATAACGATCGCGCCCACGCTGATCGGTGCCGCCGATGCCGAACTGTGCGATGGCGACGGGATTGTCGCCGTTGTCGATCGCCAGGCTGCCGGCGAGCGGCTCAAACGTCTTGGTCGGGCCGCCGTTGTCCTGGAACGGGCCAAGGTTGGCGGGGACGCCGAAGAAATTGCCGGTCGATGCGGGCGTCGGGGTGGCGCCGAAGCTGTCCGCGTTCGCGGAGATGAGCGAGTGGATGAGCGTGAAGCTCGTGCCGCCGAGGTCCGGGTTGCCCTGCGTGGTCGTGTTGTCGGCGACGATCGTGTTGATGAGGGAGGCGTTCTCTTGGTTGTAGATTGCGCCGCCGCGCGCCTCGCCGGCGGCGCCGGGGATTCCCGAGGTGCCGCCCGCTCCGCCATGCGCGGCGTTGGCGACGAGGGTGACGTTGATGAGATCGATGCTGCCGCTGTTGTGGATCCCGCCGCCGAGCGCCTTGCCGCCCGCGCCGCTGAAGAGGGTGGCGCCGCCGCCGAGCGCGCCGTCGGCGGCGTTGGCGTAAAGCGTGCTGTTGGTGAGGTCGAGGTTTCCGGAATTCGAGATTCCGCCCCCGATGCCATCGCCGCCCGCGCCGCCGTTGCCTGCGGTGCCGGTCCCGCCGCTGCCGCCCAGAGCTTGATTGTTGTCAATCGTCGAGCGCGTGATGGCGAGGACGCCGCCGTCATTGCGAATCCCACCGCCGGCCGCCCGCGCGCCGGCCACGCCGGTCGGCGCGCTGGCGACCGACCCGGCGGCGGCGAGGTTGTTGGTGATGGTGGAGTCGGCAATCGTGACGTGTCCCGCGCTGTCGTTGAAGACGCCCGCGCCCTCGGCGACGCCGCCCGCGCTTCCGCCGCCGCCGCCGATGGCGATATTCGAGCGGATGACGGCGTGATCGATGTCGATCTGGTCGTCGTTGGCGATCGCGCCGCCGTGCGCCCCGCCGCCCGCGCCGCTGGTGCTTTGCCCGCCCAGGCTGGTGTTGTTGTCGAAAAGCACGCCGAGCGCGATGCTGACGGTGCCGCTGTTGTAGAGCGCGCCGCCGATGCCGCCGCCGGCGCTGCCTGTGGTGCTTGCGCCGCCGATGGCGGCATTATC
>JAXDMN010000481.1:0-6964 GCA_034666045.1 Phycisphaerales bacterium
CGGTGTGAAAATATTGGCCGGCAACGACAATTTCATCGCCGCTACGGTGCAGCTTCGCCCCGGCCTTCTCGGCGCGATGGGTTGATTTACAGCCGGCGATGACGACACAAAGAGCGAGAGCCGTAACGGCCCGGGCGACGTTCACGCGCATGTCCAATTGGTCCTTTCCGAAGACGTTCCGAACAGCCCCGCCACAAGAGGATACCGCCAACACGCCGCCGCGTTAAATCTCGCGCCGCGCGCCGCCGTAGTTGCATCCCCTTGGCCGCCGCGGACAATCCCCCAGCCATGCTCAACTACATC
This sequence comes from Phycisphaerales bacterium, assembly GCA_034666045.1. GTDB lineage: Bacteria > Planctomycetota > Phycisphaerae > Tepidisphaerales > Tepidisphaeraceae > JAICTV01. The sequence goes on from JAXDMN010000481.1 coordinate 304, forward strand.
TGGGCCGGGCTGATCATCTTCAGCCTCGTGTTCGCGCTCATCAACGACGTCACTGACCTGGCGAACGACACTTATCGCAACGGTCAGTCGCTTCCGGTCGTCATCGATGGCAGCGGCGAGAACGTGACAGTCCGCGTCGATGCCAAAGCATACGCCGGGTTCTACGGCGTCGCCGAAACGCTGCCGGCGGAATACGTGGCGACGCTCGTGCAGACGCCGCGCGGGCCGGAACTGCGTTTTCCCGCGACTGCGGCGCTGCCGCCGCGGCTGGCGAAGATCCGCGACATGACCTCCGCCGCCGATCCGAAGTGGCTGCTCGCGCAGGTGACCGAGCGCAAGCCGGACGGCGCCGCCGCCATTCGATTCCAACCAGTTCGCTGGGCGTCGATGCAGGCGATCGGCGACGGCGCGATCACGATGGCGCGGACCGCCGTCGAGCTGGCGCTCAAGCTCATCGGCACGCTCGCCCTCTTCCTCGGCATCATGCAGATCGCCGAAAAGTCAGGGCTGATTCATCTCGTCGTGCTCGTCACCGGCCCGATCCTCCGCCCGCTCTTCCCCGGCATCCCCAAGGGCCACCCTGCGATGGGCCTGATCACGCTGAACCTGACCGCCAACATGCTCGGCCTCGGCAACGCGGCGACGCCGTTCGGCATCAAGGCGATGGAAGAACTGCAAAAGCTCAACAAGACGACCGACACCGCGACCAACGCAATGGTGATGCTCCTCGCCATGAACACGGCCGGCGTGCAGCTCCTGCCGCCGGCGATGCTCTACGCGGTCATGGGCCTGCGCGCCAGCGAGCTTTATTTTCCCATCCTGATGGTCACCGGCTTGTGCCTGGTGATCGCCATCGTGGTGACGAAGCTGCTCGGGATGCTGCCGGCGTATCGCAATTCCGATCCGGATCGCCTGCCCGAGCCAGTCACTGCAGTGGAGGGCGGGAAATGAGCGACCTGCGAACGATCCTCGACGACGCGTCGAAATTCGTCATCCCGCTGATGCTCGTGCTCGTCCCGCTCTATGGGCTGTTCAAGCGCGTGCCGGTGTACGAGGAATTCGTCAACGGCGCGAAGGAAGGTTTCCAGGTCGCCGTGCGGATCATCCCGTACCTGGTCGCGATCCTGTTCGCGATCGGGATGTTCCGCGCGTCCGGCGCGATGGAGTGGATGATCGGCGGCCTGCGACCGGTGCTCGGGCCGATCGGCATTCCGCCGGAGATCCTGCCGATGGCGATCACGCGCCCGCTGAGCGGCGGCGGGTCGCTGGCGGTGCTGGCGGACATGGTCAAGACCCACGGCATCGACTCGATCTTCGTGAAAATCAGCGGCGTGATGTACGGCGCGTGCGAGACGACGTTTTACGTGATCGCCGTCTACTTCGGCGCCGTCGGCATCAAGAAAACCCGCCACGCTGTCCCGGCTGGCCTCATCGCGGACGCGGCGGGCGTGATCCTCGCCGTCGCGGTCGTCAAGTGGTTCTGGAGTGGGCACTGATCATGGAAGTGAGCCGGAAAATTCCCGTCGGCATTTTCGCCGCGTCGTCGGTCGTGCCGAAGCACGAGTTCGATGCGGGCGTCGAGCACTTGCGCAAATTCGGATTCGATCCGCGGATCGAAGCGCAAGTCGCGAGCGAGCATTTCATCTTCCCCGGCGACGACAACGAGCGGGCTACGGCAATTTATCGCCTGGCTCTTGATCCGAAAATTCCCATCCTCTGGGCAGCGCGCGGCGGCTACGGCGCCGGTCGCCTTCTCCCCCTTCTCGAAAAACTCACCACCGATCGCGGCATCCCAAAGCAGAAAAAACTCCTCGTCGGCTACAGCGACGTCACCGTTCTCCATGAATTCGTCCGCGCCCGCTGGGGCTGGAGCACGCTGCACGCGCCGATGCCCGCCGCGTCGAATTTCGCGAAGCTCGACCCGCGCGAATGGGACGCGATCGTCGATTACGTGAAGGGAAAACCGGCGACGCCACCCTGGCTTAACGCGACCCTGCGCTGGATGAACAACCCGCCGCGCGAAACGATCCGCACGGAGCTGATCGGCGGAAATCTCTCCCTGTGGGCGGCTCTCGCCGGCACGCGATTCGCGCAGGCGGGCAAAGGAAAAATCGTCTTCCTCGAAGACGTCGACGAGCCGTTCTATCGCATCGACCGCATGATGATTCAGCTCGAGCAATCCGGCATGCTCGACGGCGCCGCCGCGATCGTTCTCGGCGATTTCACCAGTTGCAAAGACGAACGCAATTACTGCCTCGCCAGCGCCGCGTCGCCCGAGAAGAAACCGCTGCGAAAAGTCTTCGAGCAGGACGAAGCCTTCGAGCACATTTTTAGCGCGCTCGGCCAGCGCATCGGTGTCCCGATCGCAATGGGCCTCCCCGTCGGCCACGGGCCGCATTACGCGCCGCTGCCGCTCGGAGCGCAGTACGAACTCACCGCAGAGGGGAAGCTGAAACTGCTCGATTGGGATTGGCTGTCACACATTGCGTAATAGATCGGATTTACGCTCCCATGAACGACGTCTTCATCGCCCTGCTCATCTTCCTCATGCGGATCGCCGACGTCTCCATCGGGACGATCCGCACGATCTACACGATCCGCGGCAAGCGCGGCCTGGCGATGTGTCTGGGGATCGTCGAATCCGGCATCTGGATCCTTGCGATCTCCAAGGCGATGTCACTCATGCAGCACAACCCGTGGGCGATGGTCGGCTGGGCGTTCGGGTTCGGCGCGGGATCGTTCGTCGGCATCACCGTCGAGCAATGGCTCGCCGCCGGCCATATCCTCATGCGCGTCATCAGCGTGGAAAAAGCGCCCGCGCTCCGCGACGCGCTGCTCGGGGAAGACGTCGGCGTGACCCGCCTGCCAGGCGAAGGTCGCAATGGCGAAGTAAACGTCCTCTTTGTCGTCGCCCCGCGCCGCCGCAGCGGCGAGCTGCTGGAAAAAGTGCAGGCCATCGACCCGAACGCGTTCATCACCATCGACCCGATCACCACCGCGATCGGCGGCTACATGCCGATCCCCGTCCCGGCGACCAGCATCCGGAAGTGACGGCATCCCATGACCGACTCGCCCATCTGGGCCATCACAAGCTACTTCAATCCTGCGTCGTACGTGCGGCGTCGGGACAACTACCGTCTGTTCCGCGAGCGCCTCAATGTCCCGCTCATCGCGATCGAACACGCGTTCGACGGACCGTTCGCGCTCGGGCCAAAGGATGCGGAAGTCCTCGTCGAGTGCCGCGGCGGCGACGTGATGTGGCAGAAGGAGCGGCTCCTCAACGCCGCGCTGCGCGCGTTGCCGGCTGCGTGCCGGTACGTCGTCTATATCGACTGCGACGTCTTCTTCGCCCAGGACGATTGGTCGCGCCGGCTGCCGGATGCGCTGGAGCGAACGCCCGTCGTGCAACCGTTTCGCATGACGCATCATCTCCCCTTCGGCGTCTCATCGCCCACGGCCGAGCAAGCGTTCTTTCATCAATATTCTCTGGCCGCGCGCGTCGCGGACGGCTCGCCCGCGCGCGAATGCATCGGCTGGGCGATCAATCTCCGCGAGCAGCCGGTCGCGCCCGGCGGCGCGATCGCCTTTCGCCGCGAGTTGCTCGAACCGCACGGCGCCTACGACGCCTGCATCATCGGCGGCGGCGACCTCGCGACGATCGCCGGCGCGTACGGCTGCTTTGACGTCGTGCCGGAGATGCTCGCGATGAGCCCCGCGCACCGCGCGCATTACCTCGCATGGGCCGAGCCGTTCGCGCGCGCGACCGCCGGAGCAGTCGGATGCTTGAGCGACGTCGATCTCTATCACCTCTGGCACGGCAAGCCGGTCAATCGCATGTACAACTCACGGCACCTGACCCTTCGCCAGTTCGAGTTCGACCCGGCCGTCGACATCGCAATGACGGATGACGGCGGTCCGTGGCGGTGGAACTCCAACAAGCCGGTCCTTCACCAGTTTCTGAAGAGTTATTTCGCTTCGCGCGCGGAAGATGAACTGCCGAACCCGCCGATCGCGAGGAAGTGAATCCGCACGAAATCACGCGGGTTCGTCGGCGCTCGGCTCTTCCGGCGGATCCGGCAGCGGCGGCAGGCCGAGGTCGGCTTCGACTTTCTCCGCGCGCAGCGCGAAGTCGGACATGATTCGCATGTACATCTCATAGAACGCATCGATCGCGCGGTTCGCCGCTCCGTAAACGTCGCCGACGTCCGGCGGCTGCGGGATGCCCGGCACGATCACGCCGATCAGCGTCGCGTTGCGCTCGTTGTGCTCGTACGGGTAAGGCGTCCGCCGCAGCCCGGCCTGGAGCTGCGCGAGATCCTGCGTCGTGTGCTTCGACCGCGCCAGGACTTCCTGGATAAAGTGCTCGGAGTTGCCTTCCTGGCGCAGCCGCGAGGCGATGGTGCCGAGCAGGAAGAAATTCTGCCGCAGCGATTCCACCGTTTCCGATGCGCCGCGCAACGCGAGCAAGGCGTCGCGCAAGCGGTCGTTTGAACCGCTCGCGGGCTCGGCGGCGATGTCATATTCGTCGGCGGGCGGCGCGGCGGCGGCCTGGGGAGGCGGCGGGGCTTTGGGTTCCAGCGACAGCGCGATCTCCATCCGCAGCATCGCGTCGGCGAGCACGTCGTTGAGCACCATCTCTGCATTGCGTTTCATCTTGACGGCGGCCGTCAGCACTTCGTGAAGCTCGCGCTCGTCCGCGCGCTGAAATTCGAGCTCCTTCGCGTCGATTCGCTCACCCGCCGCCCGCAGCGCGCGGGCCCGCGCGACAGCGATGAGGCGATCGTCCGCCTTCTCGTGCTGCTCGGCGGCCTGACGAGCGCGCGGCAGCGCTTCGGTCAACTTGCAGCGCAGCTCGAGCAGTTTCTCGGCGCAGCGATCGGGGTCCTTCGGCACCGCGCCCGCGCCGCCGGGATACGTCGGCCGAATCGGGCGAACGAGGTCCTGGCAATATCGCCGCAACGCCTGATAACTCTGCTTCTTCTTCCCGCGGTCCTCGACGAGCGTGCCAGTCGAGACGAGATGCTCGCGGCGGACGGCGTTGCCGAGGGTCTCGTGATAAAACGCGACTGTCGCGCGCTTCGCGAGCTCGTCGTAGTTTTTGAACAGTGCGGTTGCCGGTGCGCTGACGGCGAATATTCCCGCCGCCGCCTCGCGGAGCGCGCTTTTGTTGCGATCCGCATTCGCCGGATGCGTGTCGAACCACCCGGTCTTCCCCACCGCGTTGTGCTTCGCCAGCATCTTGCGCACTTCGCTCGGCAGATCGCCCTGACGGGAATGGATCAGCGATGGCAGGTCATCGCACAATCGTTTCTCGCGCCACGCCGCTTCGAGCTCGTTGAACGCCGCGTGCGCCGCGATTTGCAAAAGCGCAAGCCGCTCGGCCGTGCGGACGAACGTCTCGCTGCCGGCGACGCGCGCTTCGTAGCGGTCGGCGTCGAATTCCATCTGCCGCAGCGCGAACGAGCTGACGCCGTGACCGATCACCATCAACAGCCAGAGCAGCCGGCGCGTGATCCAGACGAACAATCGCGACAGCAGGATGACCAGACTGATCGCCCAGTGCTCGGAGGAATGGCCCGCATTGACGAGCCATTCGTCCCAGGAATCGCGCTCGTAGACGACGCGGAAGAACCAGCCGTTAATCGAGCGGATCAGATACGTCAGCCGCATCCCGGTGCCCTGCGCGAAGTGCCCGAACTCATGTGCGAGCACACCAGTCAGCATTTTCAGATCCATCCCCGCGACCAGCGGCAGGCCGATCGTCAGCACGAGATCTTTGCGGATGAATCCCCACCACCCCTGGCGGAAGCTGGCCGACGCGTTGACGTTCGTGTCCACGTCGATCCGCCGCGGCTTCGGGGCGCCGACGACTTCGCACAGCCGCTCGACGAATGCGAACAGCAGCGGTTGTTCGCCGCGGCTGAGGCTCAGCGGATGACTCGTCACCTGCCGCCGCGCGAACAGCGGCTTGATCATGAAGAAGACAAGGATCGCCCCCGCGATGAGCGGGCCGACGTAGGCGACAAGGACGAGAATCCCCGCGCGTCCACTCCCGCGTCCGCCCCTTCCGATCGCTTCGAACATCGCCGTCGCGTGCACCGCGTACCAGAACACGCCCAGGCACGTCAGCGCGATCACCGCGATGTAGACGATCGGCAGCACGATCATCATCGCGGCGACGAGCAACAACCCCAGGCGATACATGATCCCGACCGGCACCGGCTCGATCCGCCCGGCCAGTCCGCCCATCATCTTCCGCCAATGCTCGGCGGCGACTTCAGATTCATCAGGCGCGCGGCGTGCGGCGGCGCGCGACGAAATTGCGGTCATGCGACCCTCCCCCGCGCCGGCCCGGCGCGCGCAAGCGGTCATTTGCATCAATGGCGCGGGCACAGCATATCGCGCCCGAAAGCGCGCAACAAAAAAGCCCCGCGCCTTTTGGGCCGGGGCTTTTTCTTGTCGATCTTCGACAAGTGAATAGTCGGATTGCCATTTCCCGATGTTGCCATCGAGATTCCCGTCTCGCAGGCGGTTAAGCCCTTGAGACAGACGAGACTGTGCTGACATTTCCCGCCAGATCGCTCTGACGATGATTCTAAGTAATCCCTTAGAAAGGAGGTGATCCAGCCGCAGGTTCCCCTACGGCTACCTTGTTACGACT
>JAXDMN010000482.1:0-10626 GCA_034666045.1 Phycisphaerales bacterium
GATCTTGAGAAGGTCGCGAGAAGGTCGCCGCGCCGTTCAGCGCTGCTCGGCGATCTGCGGGCGCGTGCTCTCGAGGATCGCCAGCAGCTCTTTCTGCTCATCGGTCGCCACCTGGAGCTTATCGAGCGTCGCCTTCATATCGCCGATCGCCGCGTCGAACTCCGGGTTGCTGACGTGCATGCCGCTGTGGACTTCCTTCATGTCGCGCCCGTCGTAAACGGTCGGCCCGCCGGTCGCGAGCGCGATGAACTGCCCCATGTGCCGCTTCAGCTTGGCCACGTTCTGCGGATTCGGATCCCAGGCGACCGATTCGTTGCGCTTGAGGCTTAAGCCCCCGCGCGTGACGCCTTTTCGCTCCCAGTTGACGCGCGGATCGGCCAGAACGCGCGTCACGAAGTCGTCGACAATTGCCGCGACGCCTTTCTCACCACCCAGGCGGTCGTAAAGCGGCTTCTTCCCCGGCGTTTTGTTGTTCGCGTCCGGCTTCTCGTCCTTCGCCGCCTCGCCCTTGAGCTGCTGGTCCTTGGCGATGCGTTGCTCGGCGCGCTGGTCCGCCTCGTTGCTGCCGGAGGTGAAAAAATCGCCGGGGCGATTCTTCGCGTCGTGGTTCGCGCAGCCGATCAGCAGGACCGGAGCCAGCACCAGGATGAATTTGCCAATCGCGATTCTGCTGTTCATAAAAATGTCACTCCGCTAGTCGCCGATGGGGGTCACGGGATCACTGACGCTGCCGGGACTGAACTCCAGTCCTTCGATCTGCGTCGCATCGCCGCGCAGTCGCGGCAGGTAGGCGCGGATGAAGGCGTTGCGCAGCACGTTGCCGACCACTTCGAGGATGCTCGTCTTCGGATTCATCACGTCGCCGCGGAAGTTGATGACGGTGCCGAACTGGTCGCGCGGCTGATTCTTCAGCAGCTCCGTCGTGACGCCGACCAGCGCCTCCCAGAAGAACTCGATGACGTTGTCCTCCTTGATGTCCTGCTTCAGGCTTAGCACCTTGAGGTTGCGGAACAGCGGCTTGATGTAACCTTCAAGCTGCCCTTCCTTCGCGTCCAGCTCGACGACAAGATCGAACCATCCATGCTCGAAGTCAAACGCGCCGTACGCGCGTGTGAGCTGATTGGTCTTCGTCACGTCGAGCCCGATCAGCCGCACGGCGACTTGGAACGTCGGGCGATACGAGAACGGATCGAACTTCATCTTGTATTCGAGCGGCGCGTGTCCCATCGCCAACCCCTTGGCTGTCACGGTTGCGACAAGCGGCGTGACGTCGTTGTGGATGTTCGTCAGGTTCTCGATCGAGGCGTTCAAGTGGTTGATGAAGAGATCGACCGGCGGATCGGTGTCGAACGCGCGGAAATGCATCGTGCCGTCGTTCACGTGCAGGCTGTTGATCTTGAACGGGAAGAGGTCCTGGATGATCTCCAGCCATGGCCCGCCGGCGCCGGTCTGACCTTCGGACTTCGACCCGGAGTCGACGAAGTTCAGCTCCGGCTGTTCCATTGCCACCCGGCCAACAATTTTCCGATTGAGCAGCGACTTCCATTCGATCGCGAGATCGAGGCGCTTGGATTGGAAGAGCGGCACCGGAACATTGCCGGTGGTCTTGACGAGACGGACATCCTTGATCGTGTACGCGCCGCGCCAGAGGGAGACGTCGATGTCGCCGATCTTGCCGTCGTAGAGTGGATTCTGGTCAATCGTGCGGTTGACGTACCACTGCAGCGCCCCCGGCAGCATCGCCCGCGCGATGACCAGCATCACCACGATCACCAGCAACCCGACGCCGCCAATCCGCCACCACCGCCGACGCGGCTTAGGCGAGTTGGCCTCCTTGTCGGGCGGCTTGGGCTCATGCGACGTATCGGTCACAACCTCAGCCGTAGAAGCAAACCGCGCACCGCGCAACCTGCCAATTCCTGATGTTCGCGCCACCCCCTTTAGCGCATCAGAAGGCCCAGGGTTGATTCTGCGAACGCGGCCCGCAATGCCTTCACATCTGCCGCGGGCAGATCGCGCATCGCGAGCGGGGGGGCGGGCGCGGGCGGGAGCTTCTTGTCGATTGTCAAAAAGTACCGCAGCGCCGACAGGAACAACTCCGCCTGGGCATCGCTGTCGATCTCGATCGTCTGGGGAAATGAAGCGTCCAGAATCGTGACGCCTTCATCCGACACCTCCGTCAACTCGCCCGCCCAGCGCATAACCGTTGCGACCGGCTTCTCCTCCGGGAACCGCTGCGCCACCAGCGCGAGCAGATCCTCGCGCGTGGGCGCATTCATAAGCAGCGCCAGGAAGAACCGATGCTCCGCCTCCACGATCGTGCTGCGCAGGTCTTTTATCACGCTCCGCCGCACATCTTCCTTCAGGCTCGCCGCAACGCCGGCGGCGAGGTCGCCGTGTTTCTTTTCGAACATCTGGAGCACGCGCTCCCACTCGCCGAGCTGCTGAAGGTACGCCATGCAGTGATACAGGATGGAAAAGCCGCGCTCGAAATCCAAATCGCCGACCATCTCCGTCACGAGCTCCGCGTAGTCCGCGTCCTCGACCTGCTCGAGCATGTCGAGCACCTGCTTGCGGCGCATCGTCAGCTTGTCGCTGAAGTGCGGGTCGAGCGCAACGTGCGGCGGCAGGTAATTGAATTGCGGCCCCGTCCCCGGGTCATGCTGCGTGCGCACCACCACCGTGACGGACGGCGAATCCAGATGAAACAGCGAATGAATCGCCTGCGGGCCGGAGGCGATCGGCACCGTCCGCCCCGATTCGAGAAGCTCGATGCTCTTCATTCGCAGGTTGCCGACCCGCAGATAGGGCGTCACCGGCTGCGCGTTGTCGAACTCATAGTGCGCGTGAATGCTCGACCCGTGCATGACGTGGAACGCGCCGGAGAATTCGTGCTGATGGATGGCCGTCGTTCCGTCGGTCCAGAAGAGGAGTTGGATGTAGAACCGAGAGTGGCTGTACGCGACGAGCTCCGGCTCGCCGAACTCCGAATCGGTCTGCGGCGGCTGCTCGTCGCTGAGCAAAAATTCGCGCACCAGCGCCGCGAGGTCGATCCGCTCAGCCGGGGGACTTTCATCAAGCGCCGCCCGGGCGATCTCCGGAAACTTGACGAGCGAAAAATTCTCCCGCTTCCAACGCTCGAGGACGGTGCGTCCGAGCGCCTCGAAGAATGCATCCATCCGGCCACTTTACCACGCAGCCCGCGAAACCGGCGGAACCGGGGGGAGCGGTGGAAGCGGGGGAAGCGGTGCTGTGGCGATGCGCGCGCCTGCGGCTTCACGCCGCGATCGAGCTGGCGGCGGGTTGCACCGGCGCCTGGGGCGCAGGCGATGGCGGCCCGAACTGCTGGGTCGGCGTCGAGCCGGGAGGGCCGAACTGAACATGGCGCTTCGCGGGCCGGTGCCGCTCGCGCCACGATGTGTCGTTACGCAAGCTCGGTCTTTCGTTACGAAGCCTTGACGTTTGCTTGCGTGCGCTGGGGGAGTTCCGTGGCTGGATGTCACTGCGTCCGCTTCGTGCTATGCCACGATAACCGAAACGCCAAACGGGACTTCCAACTCGGCAAACATTACAAGCGACGTGTGCGGAACCTCGAAACCAGCCGTATCCGAGTTGGACTGATACCCACAGGAAACATCTACCTTGTATTGTCCCTTGAGAGACTTCAAGAAGTTCACATGAGGACGAACAACCTCCCATAGCGCATCGATGTGACGGTATAGCGCATCGGTTGGCGGCAGGGATGGCTGATATTGCCACGCGTCATCTTGATATGCTGGAGAACGGGGACCTCGACGCTCCCCCTTGCGATGCATGTGCGTTGGTTGAACGCCAAGCCGGGAGGCCAATTCGCCAAACGGCACGTTCTCGCCATGGACACGCAATATGGCGCTGTATTTGAAGAATGTCGCCTCGTCCGGCTCTTCGCCGCGCAAGAAGCCTCTTAACGTGCGAAAACGCTTTTGTTCGTCGCCGTTCGGCATACGCAGATCAGTGATATCAAACTGCACACGCGCCGATGAACGGGATTGGCACCGCGTGCTGTAAATGGAGAAATGATACCAACGCCTCGCGGATTCCGCTCATTGATTAAATCCAGAAACCCCGAAGGAAAACACGAATGGTGACCAACGAAATCCGCTTCGACGACGGCGCTGCTTACGAACGATACATGGGCAAGTGGAGCCAGCTTGCAGGTGAAACTTTTCTCGACTGGCTTGCGCCGAAATCAGGTTTGCGATGGCTCGACGTCGGTTGCGGCAATGGCGCGTTTACCGAAATGCTCGTCGAGCGGTGTGCGCCCGCCAGCGTTCGGGGGATCGACCCGTCTGAGGAGCAGCTTGCCTATGCGCGCACGCGGCCCGCGTCGCGCGTCGCACACTTTCGGCTCGGCGATGCGATGGCTGTGCCGTTCCCCGACGACACGTTCGACGCGGCGGTCATGCCGCTGGTGATTTTCTTCGTGCCCGATCCGGCGAAGGGCGTCGCGGAAATGGCGCGGGTGGTCTGCCCGGGCGGCGTGGTCGCCGCGTATTCATGGGACTTGGAAGGCGGCGGTTTTCCGTACGATGCGTTGTGGGTTGAGATGCGCGGGATGGGCGTTGCCGTTCCGCAGCCGCCGAGCCCGGGCGCGTCGCGCATCGACGCGATGCGCGACTTGTGGAGGGGTGCGGGTCTGGACGCGATCGACACGCGCGAGCTGACCGTGCAACGGACGTTCGCCGATTTTGACGACTACTGGACCACCATCCGCGGCGGGCCGAGCGTCGGTCGAGGGCTCGCAACGATGTCGTCCACTGATCTTGCGCTTCTCACAGCGCGGATGCGCGCGCGCCTGCCGGCTGATGCCACTGGTCAAATCACCTATAGCGCCAGGGCTAATGCAGTGAAGGGTCAGGCACCAATCTCATTCTAGGGATGAATCTCTGTCCGCGGCGTAGAATCCTACGAAGCCGACTTCGCTAATTCAATTGCTTTGTCGCCAATTGAACTGCGGCCACCGTGTTTTTTGTAAAAGACATTTCGCCGAACCGGATCCTGCCGTGAAATTGATAGCAATGACATTGCTCGCGATTCATCATCGAGATCTTTACTGAAAGAAGCTCTCACAGCCTCGAAATCATCCGGCCCACCGAACTTGCGTATGAGTTCTTTCGCCGCGTCTCTCAAGTATGACGGTTGCGAAGGCGATGACACCAATCGTCGACACTCACGCATAGTCTTTCCCCCAACGCGAGCATAATTTTCAAGAAACCAGATGACGACTTGGTACTGCTGGTAACTTCGGTCGTCCCATCGATTTGAGAGCATTCTCCGTAACTTAACCGAAAGCTTTCTCTTCTCTGAAAGCTTCGAAAGGTACCCGAGAATTGCCTCGGTTTCTTCTGGATTGGTCCGCAGAAGTGTCAGTGCAGTGGAGAGCCCAAACCTATCTTTGTGTCTCGCTAGTTGATTGAATAAATAGTGAAGAAGGGATTTATCGAAATGTCCGGGCTTCTCAATGACGTGGGCGCGAAACGCCGTACGAACGGCTTCGCGCTCAATGACCGGGTTATTCTCCAGAACGGCTGCAAGCTCGTTGGTCGGAATCGAGGGAACTTCCAGCTCTTGAGCTGCGTCCGCGGCAATGCGATTGCGAATCGCATCAATAATTGGTGCGGAGCCTTGAAACGATGGGACAGCTTCGGTCGACGGCAGAACCTTTGTCTTAGCAGATTGAAGGATCAGGCCACGCTTGCGCAATTGCCGAATAATCGCCGAAAGCGTTCGTTCCGCCTCGCGTCGCGTCCGACAAAAGGCGCGAATGTCATCATTGTATCGAAGATGGACGATCGATTGATCTCTGATCTCGCGATCGAATGAGCTCAGATAGAACTTGGCGAGGAGATCAGATGCGGAATGTCCTTGAGGTAACCCTCGGCCTCGCGCCGATTGATCGCTCCATCGATAGAGCATCTCGCGAAGTAACTTGATATCCGCTTCCTTACAGCCAGCTTCTTTTAGATCATTACAGAGTCGTTGAAGGTCGACATTTTCATAGAACCCGGCAACGTCGCAGATAACAACAAATGCATAACGATTTGCATTCTCTACGCTCTTGGTCGCGAATGCTTTCCAATTCTGAAAGAATTTGTGAAAAAGTTCGGCATCCGCCTTTTTCCCATTTCGTTGATTCCCCAGATCAATGAGCTTCGTTTTTGCCAGTACGGTGTCGATGGATGGCAGGAGGCGGCTGACTATCGTCGCATACGCAACGCGATCACGCATTGTGAGTAGAGCGCCAGGCCGATGCGCGGCGTTTGGCTTCGGGACTTCGCAAATCGACATGTCCTCGGGACTATATTCTCCTGCCCCGAAGGCACTTTCGATTTCCGAGATCAACACTTGCTTTCTTGCCGACATGAGCTTGGTTGCGCTAGGCAGGCGAACGAAGATACGCCGCCCCGTATCGTGGTAAGCTCTCGAGAAACCCACGGTCCCAATATCCATCTCCCTCATCTCACTGCGTTTCAACAATTTGTCAAACAGAAACGGGTTTACCGTGAGCCGAGCGTCGGTCGCGGGCTCGCGGCGATGTCGTCCGAGGACCTCGCCCTTCTCAAATCGACAATGCGCGCGCGACTGCCGGCCGGTGCGACGGGTCGGATTACCTGCAGCGCCCGGGCGAATGCAATAAAGGGTCGGGTGCCACACTGAGTTGCGCCGGGAGGACTCTATTGCTCGGTTCCTCCGCCGCGTTTCGGGGAAGGCAGCGGGAAGCGCGCCCGCAGGGTGGTTCCGGCGCCCGGCGCCGACTCGATGTCGACGCGGCCGCCAGCGAGTTCGGCGCGCTCGCCCATGCCCATCACCCCCAGACCGGTGCGCTCCCGCTCGACGTTGAAGCCGACCCCGTCATCCTTGACCGTCACCTCGAGGGCAACGTCTTTCGCCGTCAGCGTTACGTTGACGTGGCGAGCGCGGGCGTGCCGGGCGACGTTGCTCAGTGCCTCCTGCACGATGCGGTAGCAGGCGGTCTCGATCTCGACCGGTGCTCGCGCGTCGGTCGGCCTGGCGGTGAAACGCGCGTGCACGCCGGTGCGCTTGCGGTGGCGCGCCACCAGCAGCCGCAGCGCTTCGACCAGACCCAAATTGTCGAGCCACGACGGACGGAGCTCGAAGGCGAGGGTCTGCACCTGTTCGATCATTTTCTGAACGGCCTCCAGACTCTCGGGGACGCGCGCCTTGGAGGCTGGCGAAAGTTCGCCCTTGATGGCTGCGAGGTTCAGCGAGACGGCAACGAGCGACCCGCCGAGCTGGTCGTGCAGCTCGCGGGCGAGCGCGGCGCGCTCGCGCTCCTGTTGCTCCAGCAGGCGGCGCGAGAGCGCGCGATAGCGATCCTGCGACTCCTGCAGGCTGTCCTGCGCGTGCTGAAGCCGCTCGAGGTTCGTCATCATCCAGTCGACTTCGTGCGATGGCCAGTCGGGCGAAAGGTACCGCTCGGGTGGTACGTAATAGGGATTGCGGCAGACCCGGTCACCGACGACCACCAGCGGGTGCACGATGATGATCTGCCGAAGCGTCTCCGGGGTGAAGCGCCGCACATCGAATTGACACAGGCCGACGCAGGCGTGACGTTCCCAGACGCGGTTGTGGTTGAGCCGCGCCTCGAACTCGGCGAGCGCCTTCAGGTCGCCGCCCAGCGCCCAGGTCATTTCCCCGACAATCCGAAAGCCGCCATAGCCGGCGCTGCGGGCGCCTTTGGCGTACTGCTCGATCTGCCCCAGCATGTCCTGCGTCCGGAGACCTTGCGCGAGCGGCTTCTCGAAGATCACCAGCCGGCCTTTGCGCATCTCGGCGCGCGTGTTGATGCCCTCCGACGCGAGCGCATCGAGGATCTCTTTTCCGCCATCGTCGACGACACAGACACAAAGCTCATTGCGCTCAAGGCCGGCGTGGACGTACGAGACGGCGATGGCCACCTCCTCGTCGCGCCGGTCGTACAACGTGCAGACGTGGTCGGCGGGACCGAGTTGCGCTATCGCTGCGCGAACTCTTTCGAAGCGATTGCGGACAGCCATGGTGTCCTCCCAAATGCACTCATACTGCCGTCGGTCGCGCGAGGTGGCTGAAGGGCCGGGTCGATGTTGCACATTCGCGCGCGTAAGGCGGGGTTGTCAATGTCGGTTTCGGCTGCTGCTGGATCCTGGGGGCGGGAAATGCCAATCGGCGCTCGGTCGCGCAGGCTGGGCGGATCGAAAGGAACTCGCCGAGGCGGATTCCGGGAGTTGACTGCACTCGGTAGGGCTCGAACCTACAACCCTCGGTTCCGAAGACCGATGCTCTGTCCAATTGAGCTACGAGTGCCGCAGCACGCGACATCTTATGCGGGCGTGATGACGCTGGCGAGCGCCGCTTTCAATCGTCGCAGCGCTTCGGTGACGTTTTCGCGGGAATTGAAGGCGCTGACGCGGAAGTAACCTTCGCCGCTGATGCCGAAGCCGCTGCCGGGCGTGACCACGACGTTCGCCTTGCTCAGCAGCAGATCGAACGCCTCCCAACTCGTCATTTTCCCCGGCATCTTCACCCAGACGTACGGCGCATTCACGCCGCCGTAAGCTTTGAGACCGATGGCGGTCAGGCCTTCACGGATGAGTCGCGCGTTCTCGAGATAGAACGCGACGAGCTTCTGCACCTGCTGCTTGCCCGCGTCGGAATAGACCGCCTCCGCCGCGCGCTGGACGATGTAGGCGACGGAATTGAATTTTGTGGTGTGCCGCCGCATCCACAGCTTGTGCAGCGCGACGGGCGAGCCGTCCTTCGCGCGGCCGTTCACGCTTTTCGGCACGACCGTGAAGGCGCAGCGCAGGCCGGTGAAGCCGGCGGTTTTTGAGAAGGAGCGGAATTCGATCGCCACGTCGCGCGCGCCCGGAATTTCGTAGATCGAATGCGGGATCGACGGATCGGTGATGTAGCGCTCGTACGCCGCGTCGAAGAGGATGACGGCGTCGTTCGCCTTGGCATACTGCACCCACTGCGTCAGCCGCTCGCGCGTCGCGACCGCGCCGGTCGGATTGTTCGGGAAACAGAGGTAGACGATGTCGACCTTCTGCTTCGGAATCTCCGGCGAGAAATTGTTTTCCGCCGTCGCGCGCAGGTAGATGAGCCCCTGATATTCGCCCGCCTCATCCGCCTCGCCGGTATGACCGGCCATCACGTTTGTGTCGACGTAGATCGGATAGACCGGATCGCAGACCGCGATCACGTTGTCCTCGCGCGCGGGCCCGAAGATGTCCAAAATATTTCCGCCGTCGCACTTCGAGCCGTCGGAAACGAAAATTTCGTCCGCGCTGATGTCCGCGCCGCGCGCCTGAAAATCGTTTTTCGCGATCGCCTCGCGAAGAAAGTCGTATCCCTGCTCCGGTCCATAGCCGTGGAAGGTCTCGCGACGGCCCATTTCGTCGACCGCGCGATGCGTCGCTTCGACGACCGCGGGCGGCAGCGGCTCGGTGACGTCGCCGATCCCCATTCGGATGATTTTCGCGTTCGGATTCGCCACGGCGAACGCGCTGACGCGCCGGCCGATCTCCGGGAAGAGATATCCCGCTTTGAGCTTGAGATAGTTGTCGTTGATTCGCGCCATGGGACGGCGTTGATAGCGGATCGACGCGGCAAATCAACCCGCGCGACCGGCGCGCCCCCGCGCGGCTCGCGCGTGACGCGCGCAGACCCGCGACAGCGCGCGGCCGCGCCGATAGCGATTGCCGCCACGCCCGTCCCGCCCGCCGCGTCGGGCGTCGCCGACGACTTGCGGTTCATCCAAGGCACGAATCGTTCGCCGGCCGCTCCGGGCCGAGCCGATTTTTACTCCCGGCCCGGCCACGAGTTGGGCCGCGATTTTTCGCGGGTGCGCGAAAAATAAAGAGTTATGAACGTCGGCCGGAATCGTAGGAATTGCGGACGTTTTGACGCGTTTGACGCTTCTCGTGATCGACGCGGAAGACCGGCGACGCGTGGCGTCGCGGCTAAGGTTCGCCCATCCCGCCGCCGTCCGGTTTGTTAACCGCCGCCGAACCATTTTGACGCGCGAAAAACGACACGAATCATCCCGCCCGCGTATCGCCCGCCGACGCATTTCGACTCCCCCGGACCGCGCGGCCGCGCCGCGGAGCATTTTTGATTCTATAACCCGCCGCCGCGGCGAGCGCCAGCGCGCGGTATGATCGTCATCGCATTCAGATGAATCCGAAATTGCCATCCGGAACTTTGGACCGACTCTGGTCCGACCCGAACCACTGGCGTCGTCGCGCCATCTACATCTGCAAAGCTGACCCGCGCGTCATCGTCCCCAAACAAACGAAATGGGCCGGCTGGACTCTCAACTTCGCCCACGCCTCCGCGTGGGCCGCGCTTGTGAGTTCAATTTTGTCGATCGTCCTCCCCACCATCTATCTCGCGCTCGCCGGGTTAATCGGCACATGGGTGTGGTACGTTTTCCTCATCAGCGTCGTCGCGATTCTCTGCGGCGTGTCATGGGTGATGTCGTCGGCGAAGTGGTATGAAGAGGCGGGGTGAGGGGGAGCGCAATTGAACGGAAATAAATGGGGAGATCGCTTTTACTTGTTCCTAGCCGGAGCCAACGCGCGCCGC
>JAXDMN010000483.1:0-10403 GCA_034666045.1 Phycisphaerales bacterium
CGATAGCCGCGACGTCCAGCAGCAGGTTGCGACGCTTGCGTGTGCGTGCCATGCGCCAGCTTCTAGCGCCCGCGCAGGCGCGCGTCAAGTATGATTTGAACAGGCCAGCGAGGCGCCCATGCCACGATGAGGACCGAGCGGAAGCCCGGCGATGCAACACCGCGAGAACGTCTTCATAAAAGAAAACAAGCCCCCCCGCGGGACGCCGGCGAGGCATCTTTTACCCCTCGTGGGCAGGGACGGTCGCCGGCGGAGCGTGCTTCCGCGCTCTACTCCGCGGCAGACCCGGCCGCCCCCCCCAGTATGATGCGAAGTTGCTTTCATCGTTGCTTTCATCGTTTTCTCATGTATCGTGTCCCATGGGCTTGGATACGGCTCAACAGGCGCGCGGCCGCGAACAGACCCTGTCAGGGCTGCTGGACAACACTTCACCTCGGCGCGCCTCCGGAAGGGCTAAATCTCATGTTCGAGAATCTGGAAATGCGCAGGCTGTTGAGCGGCACCACGTCATCGCAGAGCGGCACGCAGTTGTCGATCAGCGGCATGGACGTCACCATCGTCGAAGACTTTCAGGTCCCGGGCCGCGTCGTCGTCCGCGACAACCCGACGGGCACGGAAGAGGCCTTCACCGGCGTCACCAACGTCACCTTCTCCGGCCTGGCCGGCGCCGACCGGGTCTTCTTCACCGGGCACACGGTCGATTCGCAGATCAACGGCGGCGGCGGGTCGGACGTCATCACCGTCTCGGATGAAGGCACCGGCACGAGCACCGTCAACGGCGAAGGGGCCGATGACCAGATCACCGTGCTGTACGCCAACGACACCAAGGTGATCGGCGACGGCGGCGGGGACGAGATCCTCATCCAACCCAGCGTCAACGATAGCTTCGGCACCAAGACCACCTATATCTACGGCATGGGCGGCAACGACCGGATCATCATCTACGCCGGCATCAACTACGTGAACGGCGGCGCGGGCGGGCAGGATACGTTGATCGACTCCAGCAACGGCGCCGCCGTCATCATCGAGATGGGCGGGATCGAGAACCACGGCTAGCCCGGCGCCGCCCACTCGGCGGCGGGGGCGGGGGCTCTCCTTGCGGCTACTTGCCGCAACGCCTCACGGCGGTTCTGAACGCTGCGCTGCATGCAGTGCGGATGGGACTTCGTCTCCCCGCTCCGCGGTCGTGGGCGCGCCCCGCCGCTTGACGCGCGGCGCAGTCTTACGCACACTGGCCCGGACGTCATGGCCGCAGACACCCTGCCGGAAATTTGTAGCGTCCTCCTGGTCGAAGACGACGTTGACACGCGCGACGTGACGGCGCGATTGCTGCGCGCGGCCGGGTGCATGGTGAAGTCGGCCGCGACGGTCGGCGAAGCGCTGCTGGTCCTGGACGAGTGGCAGCCGACGCACATCCTGCTCGACCTGACGCTCCCGGACGGCGGCGGGTCGGTGATCCTCAACTCCGTGCGCCGCCGCCAACTCCCGGTGCGCGTCGCGATCGTCACCGCCGCCAGCCCGGAGTCGAAGGCGCTGCGCGACGCCAACCGCTGGAAGCCGGACGCGATCTTTTACAAGCCGATCGTTTTCCCGGAGATCGAAGCGTGGCTGGAGAACGCGTAAAGCGTGCGGCGCGGTGTCCGTCATGGCGGTGGGCGCGGGCAATAAAAAAACCCCCGCGAATACAACCCCGCGGGGGCTTCACAAAACGCCTGGTACTTTCACTTCTCCCGCGCGCCGAGGGCGCATCCCGCCAAAAAAACCGTCGCGCCCGCGCTGTGCGGAAAAACGCTAACCCGCGAGCGGGATCGGGCACTGCTTGATCCGCGCCAACGCCGACTTGCGCCGCGGCGAGTCGCTGCCGGGTTGGCAACGCTTCATCGCTGCCCGATAGATGTGCGAGGGGCAATCGCTCACTTCGTAAATGCGGTCCACGTCGACCGTCACCAGAAAATCGCGCGACCACTCGCTGCACCCGGGCGGATCGTTCCGGAGAATCCCCAGCAGTTTGCCGTCCGGTTCAACGCCGACCACGACGACCCACATCCAATCGTGGGTCATTCCGCTGCCCGCGTCCGCTTCGCAGGTGGTCTTGACGATCTTGCCGTCGAGGGCGGCGGCGAGAAGTCCTTTGAGCGGCTTCATCTCCGCCGGATCGCCATGGCCGCCGTGTGAGAATTTTCCTGCCGTTTTCGCATTCGTGCACGTCATATGGATTGCTCCTTTGCCTCGGCCCAAACGCCGCCGCCCGCACGCTATCGTCCCGATCGCGCGTGATAAGCAAGTGAACAACACCCCAAACGAAATCAATTTACGCGGCGTTTAGCGTATTGCGCGCGCAGGCGGCGCGATGCGCAGGCGCGGGCGCGGGCGTGACGAAGAGCGACTTGCCGCGTTGGCGACGTATCGCTGTGCGTGCATGCTCCGTCGACAGTGACACATCCGGCCGGCGGGCGATCGCGGTCAGGGTTGTCATTGAGGCCGCGGGCGGATGTGTGCGAAGGAGTGATGTTAAGAGGCGATCGCGTCCGCGCCCGCACCCTCGCCCGCGCCCTCGCCGCCGCCCGCGCCGTGGAGGCGGCGCTCCCAGCGGAGGGCGAAGTAGGTGCGGATGCATGCTTCGACCTCCTCGCGATCCCAGCGGCCGGCGCTGTCGGAGAGTTCGCCGTCGAGGTAAATGCCAAGCCGGCCGTCGACGGCTTCGGCGGCGGAGAGCGTGTGGCCGCCGGGAAGGTCGGAGGTGCACAAAATCGTTTTGACGGGGGTGGGGTTGGTCATGGGTGATTCGTCATTTGTTCTTGGTCATTGGTCACTGGTCATTGGTCACTGGTCATTTTTCACTCGGGTCATTTTTCACTCGTCCGGCGGCGGGCATTCGCTCGGCCGAACATGGTGAGGCATTCGGTGTGCCTGTGTCTGTCGGGAATTCGCGAAAGCGCGGAGCGCGAAAAGATGAGGAAGGATTCCCGTAGTTGACGGATCGGCGCGCCGCGCGGGACAAAGGCGCCGATATGGACCGTCGCGAGTACGAGAAGGAGCTCAACCACTACGGCGAAGTGTTGCCGGCGCAGGATGGGCAGTGGGCGCGACTGCGGGCATGGATGATCTCGCCGGCACGGCAGCGCCTGGAAAAAGTTCAGGCGCGCTGGCGGCGGCATCGCCGACTGAGCCTGGAACTGATCGAGACGAGCCGGTCGCTGGTCGAGAGCACGCGGCCGCGGCTGCGCCAGGGGGCGATGACAGCGATCACGCCGGTTCGGGCCCTGCTGCCGCTGCTGCTGTCGCCCGCCTGTTTGCTTCTCTTCTGATGACAGGTCACAACGCCCGCGCCGGTGAGAGCGCCTCCCCCGCCATGGACCGGTGTCGAATGTCAGTTCGGCGTCCGCGCAGCGAGAATTTCGGCGACGGCGTCGGTGAGGTCGGTAAGGGAGTAGGCGGCTTTTTTGAAAACGCGGGCGACGCCGTGTTGGGTGACGCGGTCGAGCTCGACGCCGTCCGGCAGCGCGGTCACGACGACGACCGGGACGTCCGTCCAGCGCAGGTAGGAGCGCAGCACCTGCATGAACGCGGCGCCGTCCATCACCGGCATGCGGATATCCAGGACGATGAGGTCGGCGCTGTCGCGGAGGACCGCCTCGAGGGCGTCGCGGCCGTTGGTGACGGCCTTCACCTCGTGTCCGGCTCGGGTCAGCGCGGTAACGATTGCGTCGCGGGCGTCCTGGTCATCTTCTACAACTAATAACTTGGCCACGGCGAGGCAGAAGTTATCGTGGTCGTGTAATCCTGACAACCGAAGAACGGGACGCGGCTATGACGGCACAGTCCGCTACGGCGCGTCGAAGAAGACCAAATACGTTTCGCCGCGAGCGAGGCGCTGAAGGTAGACGGCCAGCTCGAGCAGGTGGTAGTCGCCCCACATCGACGATTCACCGCACGGGATTTTTCTCCCCGGCGGGATGAAGTCCCAGTTGTTCGGGCGGTGGTAGATGCTGTGGAGAAGCAGGCCCTGGTGGGAGTCGTCCGTCGCGAGATAGGTGTCTGAGAAAAGGGTGCGAGCGACCGCGAGGCCGGCCTGGGTGTAGCGGGCGGCGGCGGCGGCGGGCTGCGCGCTGCCGAGGTATCGGCCGAGGCGCAGAAAACCCTGCGCGGCGATCGCGCTGGCGGAAGCGTCGATCGGTTCGTGGTCGTTGAACGGCTCGCCGGGTCGGGCGCGCCAGTCGCCCATTTTCGAGAGGCCGGGGGCGCCGTCGTCCCAGTAGACGATCCCGTCAAGGGCAGCGCATTCGTCGATGTAGTGGTCGCATGTCGCGCGGGCGGCGGATTCGTAGACGGCGACGACGTCGCTCTTCTTCAGGCCGACGGATTGCTCGAATTTTTCCGCGTCGATCGTGACCAAAAACTCGAGTTGCTCCGCGTAGCCGAGCATCGCCCAGGCAAGGCCGCGGGTCCAGGTGCTGAAGGGCGAGTATCCCTGCTGCGTCGAGCGGGCGCGGAATTGACCGTCGTTGCGATTGAACGTTCCCTCGTGCGCCGTGCGGCCGCGGATGTCATACGCGTGCTCGGAATCGCCGTGGAAGATGATGTACTGGTTGGTCGTCAGCGCGTGTAGCACGGAGCGCTTCAATAAATCGGCCTTGCGGTCGTTTTCGTGGGCGAGGTGATGGCCGAGCTGCCACGCCGCGCCGAGGATTCTTATTGTCCGCATCGTGTCGATGAAGAGCGAGTGCGGGCCGTTGAAGGAGTAGATGTAGCCGAGGGCTTTGCTGTTCGCGCTCTTCGGCGACGGCTGCGCAACCGCGACGCCGGACCATCGCGCCGCCTGCACCGCCCCCGAACATTTGATCGCTATCTCGTAGAAGCGCAGCTCCCATTCGTCGTGCGCGATCTTCTTCTCGCGCATCAAGCGGCGGAGGTTGCCGTACGTCGAGAAATTGTTGAACCCGTGATCGTGCACGCCAGTGTGCGTGACGTGCGGGGCCATGCGCTCCAGCGTATTCTTTCGCCCGAGCTCGAGCAGCGCGCGGTCGCCGGTCGCGTCGAAGGCGAGAATCGCGCAGCCGTATTGAAAACCCTGCGTCCACTCCGTCCATCCGCGGCTGGTGTATTTTCCCTGCACGGTGAAGACCGGCGCCCCCCCTGCCGCGTCCCAAGTCTTTTCGATGAGCCGGACTTTCTTCGCGGCAAAATCGAAGACGCGGGCTAGCGACGAAGAAAAATCGGCCGGCTTGAGTGACGCGTCGAGTTGCATCGTGGTTTGCTATTTGGGTTGAACGATCGTCAGCCGCTTACGCAGCTCCATCTTCGCCGTCTTGAGCTCGACGTGCTCCGGGGCGTTCTTGTAATGCGGATCGAGCGGATAACAGCCGGAGATGATCCCGTTCCGCGGCGCGGTCGTGCAGTCGCTGAACGTGCGGCAGATCCTTTTCGCGGCGAACGCGCGCCCGGCGAGCGTGTCGGCGGGCATGTCCCAGTAGCTGAGCACGAGCCGCCCGAGGCCGACGAAATCCGTCCAGTTTTCCCGCACGACCGCTTGCGCGACGTGCGGCAAAAACTCCTGGAGATACGTGTAGCCGGTGCCGACGAAGATCGATTTCGGGCACGCTGCTTTGAGCTGCCGTACGGCGTCGAGCTGCCGGAACACGCCGATCAGCGGATCCTCCGGCGGCTGATATCCATCGCTCGGCGGAAAAATCGCCGGCCGCTGGATGTGCGGGTTGTAGTACGGCGAGCCGCAGCTCGCGTTGATCATTTTCACGCCCATCGCCGCGAGATCGTTGATGTAGCGAATCGGCTCGGCCAGATCCATCTCGAGCGGGTTCTTTTCCGAGCAGCCGAAGCCGTAGCGATACGGCAGCGCGCGGGAAAAATCGTCCGGCACGCCCGGCCCCAGCTTTCCGTCGCTGCTCTGCGACGGGTCGGGATGAAACGACGGCGCGTCGAACGCGCTCAGGCGGACGCCGATCATGTAACCGGGCCGACAGGCCGCCTGGATGCCCTGAATGATCTCGCGGGCGAAGCGCGTTCGGTTCTCAAACGAGCCGCCGTACGGGCCAGGCCGCGTGAACGCGGATAAGAATTCGTGGCCGAGGTAGCCGTGGCATTGTTTCACGTCGACGAAGCCGTAGCCGACCTGCGAAGCCATCTTGGCGACGGAAATGTAGCTGTCGATCAGCCGCTTGATCTCATCGTCGGTGATGACGACGGAATCATCGTCCGGCGCGATGCCGAATTTTTTGTCGAGCAGCGGATGGTGATACGCGATGCGCGGCTGAAGCTTTTTCTTGTCATACGGCCGACAGAACCGGCCGCTGTGTGTGAGCTGCAGGCCGACGAGAAGACCGTCCGGCGAGCCGAACTTTTCGCGATGAGCGAGCACGCATGCGTCGAGCACCGCGGCCATCGAGCGGCGGGCGCGGTTGCTGTCGCCGTCGATGAAGCCGAGCTGGTTCGGATTCGCCCGCCCCTCCGCCTGCACCGCGAACGCTTCGCCGCCCCAGATCAGCTTCGCGCCGGACAATCCGAAATTCCGCCAGCGGCGAATCGTGTGCTCGCTCGGCTCGCCCGAGGTCGTGCCGTCCCACCCTTCCATCGGGTGGATGCACCAGCGATTGCCGACGACGAACCCGCCGACGTCGATCGGCGCGGCGAGCGGACTTCCCTCGTCGGCGCTGAGCGCGCGCGCGTCGAGCGGCAGATCGATCGACAACTCGCGCAGCCGGGCGGCGAACGCGGGGACATCCTTGAAATGTCCGACCTTGAGAAACTCCTCGGGCATGGTTGATGACAGGTTAATCGCCCGCGGCGGCGAGGCAAAATCAGGCGCGCACGCGCACCGCTTTGTCGTCGACGCCCTCGCCCAGCGAGACCGCGGACGCGGCCCGCGAAAGATCGCCGCCGTCGATGGTGATCGCGCTGCTGGCGGCGCCTTCGACGCGCGCGAATACGGCCGCCGAGGTCAGCACGCGCGAGGCGCTCAGCAGCGCGTGCCGGCTGTCGATCATGCGGAAAACCGCGGTCGCCTGCGGATTCCCCTGCGCTGCGACGCCGTTGACGGAGGCGTCGTCGACGTGGTCGAACACGACCGCGGGCCGAAGATCAGGCTCCGTGGTTTCGAGACGGACGTTGTGAAGCGTGATTCCCCTCACGTTCCGCGCATAGACGCCGTACGCCGGCGGCGTGCCGATCTCGAAATACTCGCCGGCCATTTTCGGGATCTCCCGCGCCGCCTCCGCCGCGGTGCCGCCGCCGGCGAAGGTGATGTGGACGTCATCAAATGAGATGTTCTCGATGACGTCGTCGGCGTGCGCGCCGTTGATGACGATGCAGGAGTGCAGTTCGCCCGGGCGGAAATCGGATGGGAACGGCAGGTCGGCGTGCTGGAAACCCTGCGCGACGACGGTGGCGCGGATGTGATTGAAGGAAATGTTACGGACGACGCCGCGCGGCTGCGTGGTCGCGGCTGTCGCCGTCGCGGGATTCGTCACCGCCTGCGAAGTCGATGAGCGCCGCCGCGCTGTCGAATCCAATCCAATCGAGATCGGCCCGGTCACGTTGCGCATGACCAGGTTCGAAAACGAAATATTCTCCGCCCGCGAGCCGCGGCCGAAGCGCATTTTGATCGGACATCCGAACGTGTCGTAAATCAGACAGTTTGAAATCGCGATCTGCTCCGGGTTCCCGCCGCCGAACCGAAAAATCGACCAGCGCGTGCTGAACGAGCAATTGGTGACCGTCACGTACTTGTTGCTGCCGAAGAGCGCACATGCATCGTCCTGGCACTGCACGTTGCAGTTGACGATGTTGACGTACTCGCTGTTGTTGAAGTGGAAGCCGTCGTTGTTCTTGTTGACCCGATTGTGAATGCGCACGCCGTCCAGGCGGACGTACTGGCAGTTGAGGATGCGGCAGCAGTGGTACGCGCTGGCGGTCAGGAAGACGTCGCGGATCAGCAGGTTGCGGCAGCGCGCGAAGATCAGCAGGTGCGGGCGGTTGAAATAACCTTGACTGGAATCCTGCCCGGGACCGGTGTTGTCGCCCTTGCCGGTGAAGAATTTTGCGCCGTTGCCGTCGATTGTTCCGCGGCCCTCGATGGTGACGTTCTCCGAGTCGGCCGCGGAGAGCAGGACAATGTTGCCGTTGCCGCGCGGGATGTTGTTGCCGGCGCGGTAGTGGGCGATGTCGGGGCTGCCGACGATTTTTCCGTGTTGCGCGAGGTGGAGCGTGACGTAGCTCTTCAGTTCCAGCGTGCCGCACAGAAAATCGCCCGCCGGCACGACGACGGTCCCGCCGCGGTCTTTGTAACATTGATCGATCGCCGCCTGGACCGCGGCAGTATCGAGCGCCACGCCATCGCCTTTCGCGCCGAATTTTCGCACGTCATAAACCGCGCCGACGACCGCTCCCCCACCATCGCCGATCGGCGCGGTCGCTGCCCCTGCCGCATCGCTTGGCCACGTCGCCAGCGCCGTCGCCGCCAGCGCCGGCGCGCCGACCATTCCCACCCATTGTCGCCGCGACATCACCGACTCGCGCTTCGCCATTCCCTCACTTTCCGAACATACGTTCGCCCCGTCAAGCCCGCTTCCGCCCGCTACGGCAGTACAATGCGCCGTCATGCCGCTTCAACCGCCGCGCACTCTCGCTGAACTGAAAGACCTGCGCACCCTCACCGGCGACGCCGACGGCGCGCAGCGCGTCGCCTTCACCGATACCTGGGCGACCGCTCGCAGGTGGCTGCGCGAGAAGCTGGCGAGGCTCCCGGTCGAAGTCCATCAGGACGAAGCCGGAAACCTCTGGGCGACGCTCAAGGGAAAGAGCGACCGCGAACTGCTCATCGGCGGACACATCGACTCGGTTCCCAACGGCGGCTGGCTCGATGGATGTCTTAACGTCATGGCCGGCGTCGAAGTGCTGCGGAAAATCGCCGAGCAAGGCACGCCGCCGGTGACCGTGCGGCTCGTCGACTGGTGCGATGAGGAAGGCGCTCGCTTCGGGCGAAGTTTGTTCGGCTCCAGCGCCGTCTCCGGCGCACTCGTGCCGGACGAGGTTCGCAATCTCACCGATCGCGACGGCATCAAGCTCGTCGACGCGGTGAGAAAGCACGGCATCGATCTCGATCGCGCCCTCGACGCGCGAAAGGAACTGAAAAACGCCGCCGCCTATCTCGAGCTGCACATCGAGCAAGGCCCGGTGCTCGAGTCGAAGAACCTGCCTATGGGCGCCGTGCTCGGCACGTTCGGCGTCGAGCGGCACACGATCACGTTCACCGGTCAGGCGGCCCACTCCGGGTCGACGCCCATGTCCCACCGCCGCGACGCGCTGGGCGGCGTGTCCAAACTTCATCTCGCGGTTCGCGACATCGCGGTCAAGCACGGCGGCGTCTGCACCGTCGGGAAGGTGACGACCAAGCCGGGCATCGTCACTGCGATCGTCGGCGAAGCGGAGATGACCCTCGACCAGCGTCACCTCGACGCCGCCACCCTCGCCGCGATGTATCGCGACGCGCGCGAGGCGAGCGAGCGGATCGCAAAGGAAGAGCGGATCGCCGTCGCCTGGAAAAAACTCTGGCAGATCCAGCCCTTCCCCTTCCACCCCACGCTGATCGACATGGCCGACGAATCCATCAAAGAAATCTGCGGCGTTTCGCATCGCCTCCCCAGCGGCCCGCTGCACGATGCCGCCGAGGTCTGCCGCACCGGCGTGCCGACGGTCATGCTCTTCGTGCAGAGCCTGCACGGCATCTCGCACAACAAAATCGAGGACACGAAAGAAGAGCACATCGAACTCTCCGTCCGCGCCCTCGACCGCCTGGCGGACAAGACCATGCAATGGATCGTCGGCGGCGATCCAGGCGGCTCGCGCAAGCCGACATAAATGCGTTTTGGGTCAACATTAACGCGCGAATCGGCGTATGTTGTCTCGGGTGTCCATGCGCTACGGAATCTGCCTCTTCTGCCTCGTCATTGGCGTGAGCAATCTCACCGCCCGCGGGGATCGCGCGGCGGAGTTCAAGGGCACCGTTCAGCCGCTCCTCCAGAAGTTCTGTTACGAGTGTCACGGCGAAGGCAACACCGCCGGCGAGCTTGATCTCGATCACTTCAAATCGTCAGCGACCGTCACCGCCGCGAAGCCGAAGTGGCAGAAGATGATCCGCTACGCGCGCACGCAGGTGATGCCGCCCCCGGAGGCGGAGCTTCAGCCCACGCAGGACGAGCGCGACCAGCTCGTCGCGGCGCTGCAGCGGCAACTCTTCGATCCGAGCAAGCCCGATCCCGGGCGCGTCACGATCCGTCGCTTGAATCGCTCGGAATACAAGAACACCGTCCGCGACCTGCTCGGCGTCGGGTTCGATCCGACGATGGACTTTCCGCAGGACGACACCGGCTACGGCTTCGACAACATCG
>JAXDMN010000484.1:0-3769 GCA_034666045.1 Phycisphaerales bacterium
CGATAGCCGCGACGTCCAGCAGCAGGTTGCGACGCTTGCGTGTGCGTGCCATGCGCCAGCTTCTAGCGCCCGCGCAGGCGCGCGTCAAGTATGATTTGAACAGGCCAGCGAGGCGCCCATGCCACGACTTTTCAGACACCCTCTCACGCCGGCGGCGCGCCGCGGCCGGGTTGGGACGACATGTCGCCGGGCGGCGGCATGGGAATGGTCGCCTCGATGATGATCACGGCGTCGTCGATGTCATCGTCCGCTCCGCCAACAGATGCGCGGGCGGCGTCAGGGCTGCTGGCAGCGGCCCCCAGTGCTGGCCTCGCTGACGATGCGGATCCGCGCTGTTGGCGGCGCTCGCGGGCGCGCTGGCGCAGGTTCACCGGGTTGCGCGCGCCGAGCACGTCTTGCGCTTCGCGGGCGCGATCGCGGTCGTCGGTGCGGACGGCCACCATCGTTCCGCCGTCGCGAAGTCCTTCCTCGACGGTCGCCGCCTCCGCTTCGCTCAGCCCGAGATCGACCAGCGCGCCGATCAATCCTCCGACGGCCGCGCTGCCGGCGACGATGCCCGCGATGAGCGGCCCGACCGCGACGATCGGCCCCACGCCGGGCAGCGCGAGCAATGCGAGCGAACCGAGCAGCCCTGCGGTTGCGCCCGCGGCCGCTCCGATGCCGAGCCCGCCGAGGCCCGGGCGTGATTTGGAATCGTCGTCGCTGCGATTGAGTGACGCTTCGCTCAACAAGCGCGGGTCCCCGCGTTCGCCGGCGCCGCTGCTGCGGTTGGCGTCGTTTCGCTGCCCGCCGCCGCCCGCGCCGCCGCTGCGCTGATCGTCCGCGCGACCTTCGCCCTCGCGGGAAATCACGCTGACGTTGTCCGAGCTGAAACCGCGACTGGCCAAATCCTGCACAGCCTGAAACGCCGCTGGCCTGTCCTCATAGAGTGCGATGACGGTCGCCATGATTGGCTCCTTCCGGTTCGGTTGAGCTTGTCGTCGTTGTCGGACAAGATGGATCAAGGCAACGGCGGTACCGTTTGCCGGAAGGCATCCGTCAGGTTTTCGTGATGCGCGTGGTCACCTACAACATTCTCGACGGCGGCGAGGGCCGCGCCGATCCGATCGGCGAAGTCATCGAAGCCCAGCGCGCCGACGTCGTCGCGCTCGTGGAGGCGACCGATCTCACCGTCATCGAGCGCATCGCCCGCCGGTTGAACATGGACTACGTCCACGCCCCCGGCCGCTCGCAGGCGTCCGCGCTGCTGACGCGCTTCACCATCCGCGATTCCACCAACTACGCGCTGCTCCGCCCCGGCCTGAGCAAATCGCTGCTCGAAGCGACGATCGTCGACGACGTTGGCGACCAATGGAGCGTCGGCGTCGTCCACCTCCATCACGGCGCGCGCGAAAGCGACGAAGCCGAGCGGGAACGCGAGCTAGCGGTCGTGCTCGACGTCTTCGGCCCGCACCGCGAGGCGAATCGCCCACACCTGCTCTGCGGCGACTTCAACGCCGACTCGCCGAGCCAGGTGATCGATCCGCAGAAGTGCAAACCGAGCACCCGCGACGCCTGGACCGCCAACGGCGGCCAAATCCCCCGCCGAGTGATCGCGTCGCTGCTGTCGCACGGCTACCTCGACACCCTCGCCGCCGTCCGCGGCCCCCAAGCGCGAATCATGGGCACCTTCTCCACCCAACACCCCGGCCAACGCGTCGACCACATCTTCACCCACGGCCTCCCGCCCGCGCAGCTCGAACAGGCATGGATCGAATACGACCGCCTGGCAAAATACGCGAGCGACCATTTCCCGGTGGGTGTGCAGATCGCACGACGCAGCGCGTAACGCAAAAAATGTTCTTGCCACCGATGGGGCACCGATGGCCACCGATTGAATGTCGGACCGCGAGCATGATCTGCGACCTGCGCTCGCCGTGTCATACCGGGAAGCGCACCAGGGCCGCACGAATGTTGTCGCACATGTCGGCGCACGTTAGAGTCCGTCCCCGACCGAAGGGGACTTGCATGGATGGCTGCCAAGTCGATGGATGCACAAAAACCGTCTCGAAGGCGGGCCACCCTTTCTGCCGCGATCACTGGAAGGCCGAGCGCGACGGCACCGTGAAGCAATGTACCGCCTGCCAACGATGGCACGAGAACGCCGGCCCGCTGTGCCGCGCCTGCGGTGAGCCTTCAGCCAGATCGCCCGTGGGCTCGGCGGCCGATGACGACGAGTCACCCGACTCGGATCCGCGCGGCCTGCTCTCCTCCACGCGCATCGGCAAGCACTTCGGCCTCTCCAACATCAAGACGAATTTGATCCTCGCGGAACTCGGCTGGATCGAAAAGTACGCCAACGGCTGGGCCCCAACCGAGCGCGGCACCGCACTCGGCGCGAACGTCAAGTCAGGCAAAAACGCCCCCTTCGTCGTCTGGCCAGAGTCCATCCTGAAGAACATCGCCCTGCGCGATTCCGTCACGGAGCAGTCCGCGGAAGTCGAAAGCTCTCCCGCCGTCTCCGCGCGCCCGAGCGCACCGCCCGCCGACAAATACGCCGACTGCCGCCCACCGTTTCCCGCTACCTTGCGCACGCAGGACGGCCACATGGTCCGCTCGCGGGCCGAGGTGCTCATCGACAACTGGCTCTACATGCAAGGCATCGTCCACGCCTACGAGCGCCGCCTGCCGATCGAGGAGAATTGCCTCTGCGACTTCTATCTGCCCGCCGGCAAGGGCGTGTACATCGAGTACTGGGGACGCGACTTCGACCCGAAGTACCGCGAGCGCAAAGCGGTGAAGCAGGCGATCTACGCGAAGTACAAGCTACGGCTCATCGAACTCGGCGATGCGGAGATCGAACGGCTTGACGATGTGCTGCCGCGGATGTTGTTGCGGTTTGGGATTGAGAGCGCGTGACGTCCAGCATTGGAGATCCGCTTGGGTTCGTACTCTTATTTTCGAATCGGACGTCATTGTGTCGAAGACGAAAAGCACGGATTCGACGATAGGCTGATTCTTCTATTTCGGCAGGGGGACCTTGCGATCGTCGAGGCATCAGAAGCGGACGAAGAATCGCTTTTTCGCAAATGCGAGTACATCTCACATGCCGGCCTGATCCGCGATCGGCTTGACTTGATGGGTTTTACCCTAGCACGAGCCGAGGAAGCCTTCGAGCAGCTACGCGACGAACGTGCACACGCGATCTTGCGTGCTCGCGGCGATGACGCCGCAGAAACGCGAATGCTCGAGAACGTTGGTAGATCCATGAGCTTCAAAGATTGGCTTGAAGCGGTTAAGCGCGTGATGAAGCTCAAATCGCTCTATGAGCCTTGGCCGATGAAGCTGCCACTTCCGCGAAATCCGTCCGCATTCGATTTCGTTCGCCGTTGTCCGCTCATGTATTTTGGTTTCTGTGGCTCCGAGCCTCGACATTTTGTACGGGCCTGCACGCAGGTTGTTGCGCCGGGGACCAAGGTAGCTCTAGACCTTACCGACTTGGCAAATGATGAGATATTTGAGCCTGATCCCAATCTGTTCGATCACTTATTTACCGATGCGGCAGTTGAGTACGCACGAACGACGCCAGTCATCGTGCTCACCGAGGGCACGTCGGATACGCAGATCCTTCAGAAGTCGCTGAAAGTGCTTTATCCCCATCTTGAGGGTTTTTTCTCCTTCATGGAGTTTGAGGGATTCAAGGTCCCGGGCGGCGCCGGAAATTTGACGAATGTGGTGAAGGCGTTCGCGGGAAGCGCGGTGCAGAACCGAATTGTTGCGGTATTTGACA
>JAXDMN010000485.1:0-3073 GCA_034666045.1 Phycisphaerales bacterium
AACAGCATCTTGTGTATCTCAGCATGGTGATCGGACTCAGCGCGCTCGGCGGATGTGGCGCCTGGGGGAAGAAACAGAGCGCCAACAGCGCCGCCCCGCAAGCCGTCCCCGCCAACAGCTTCGTCCAGGCCTGGACCAACGATGTCGACGTCGCCGGCGACCCGGCCCGCGAGCTTCACCTGACCGGCGACACGCTCTTCGTCTACACGAGAAAGCACCTCGTCTACGCGGTCGATCGCGCCGGCGGGAATACCAAGTATCTTGCGGAGCCGATGGTCAGTGGCGGCGTCCTGCACGCGCCGCTGCCGCTCGCCGAGTACGTGATCTACCCGTCCGGCTCGTCGATTGACGTGCTGACGAATCGCGGGCGGCCGGCCCGCACGATCGAGCTCGACAAGCCGATCCGCAGCGGCGCGGTCGGCGAAGGCCACACGATCTACATCGGCCTGGATCACTACGCCGGCGCCGGCACCGTCGCCTCGATCGACATCACCAAGCCGTACAAGGTGATCAACTGGGAACTGATGACGAACGGCGCCGTCACGCCGACGCCGGCGCTGCACAAGCGCGTGCTCTACATCGGCAGCGAGGACGGGCGGCTGTACGCGGTCACCGATGAGCGCGGGCAGGTCTGGGCGCTCGACGGCAAGGGATGGTTCCAGACGCAGGGAAAATTCGTCTCCGACATCCGGGCGGACGACACCGGCGTCTACGCCTCGAACACCGACAGCAAGCTGTACTGCCTCGACCCGCAGTCCGGGCGGATCCGCTGGCAGTATCACGGCTCGACGCCGCTCAAGACCGCCCCGGTCGTGACGGCGACGATGGTCTATCAGTTCGTGCCGGGCCAGGGCATCGTCGGCCTCGACAAGCTGCAAGGCGAGTTCAACCGCAAGCCGCGCTGGATCATCAAGAATGCGGTTCAGATGCTGAGCGAGGACGATCAGAACGCCTATCTGCGCGGGCGCGACAATCGCCTGATCGCGGTGAACAAGCGCACCGGCGACGTCGTGTTCACGTCGAAGACGAACCGCTACGAAATCTTCGCGACCAACCCGAACGACGCGATCATCTACGCCGCCACGCGCACCGGCCATATCGCCGCCATCCGGCCGGTGCTGCGCGAAGGGGAAGTGGGGACGTTGGTGATGATGGAAAATGAAAAATGGTAAATGGCAAACGGGGGAGCGGTTGAGTGCCGCCTTTCCATTTGCCATTTTCCATTTACCATTTGCCATCATCTATGTCCGACCTCGTCCCCGTCCGCCGCGCGCTGATTTCCGTTTCCGACAAGACCGGGCTGGCCGATTTCGCCACGCGGCTGCACCAGGAGTTCGGCGTCGAGCTAATCAGCACCGGCGGAACGGCGAAATTTCTGCGCGATCTCGGCCTGCCGGTGACGGACGTCGCGCAGGTCACCGGCTTGCCCGAAATGATGGACGGTCGGGTGAAAACGCTTCACCCCAGCATTCACGGCGCACTTCTTGCGCTGCGCGACAATCCCGAGCACGTCGCGGCGATGAAGCAGCACGGCATCTCGCCGATCGATCTCGTTTGCATCAACTTGTATCCCTTCAAGCAAACGATCGAGAAGCCGGGCGTCACGTTCGAAGAAGCGATCGAGAACATCGACATTGGTGGTCCGAGCATGATCCGCTCTGCTGCGAAGAACCATCGGTTTGTTCTCGTGGTCACGTCCCCGGATCGGTACGAAAAGGTGCTCGGGGATTTGCGCGAGCACAAGGGACATTCGTGCGGGAAGCACCGCTTGAAGCAGGCGCAGCGCGCGTTCGCACACACTGCGGAATATGACGCGCTGATCGCGAAATACCTCGCGCAACAAACGTCGAGCAACCTTCACGCCGGGGTGGAAACCCCGGATGTATTGCCGGGAACCCTCGACCTGCATCTCACAAAAAAGCAGAACCTGCGCTACGGTGAGAACCCGCATCAACGCGCCGCGCTGTACGTCGGGAAGCAACCGTCGGAAGCATCAGTTGCTTTCGCGCAACAATTGCACGGAAAAGAGCTCTCCTACATCAACCTCCTCGATGCCGACGGCGCGCTCGCGACCGTCAAGGAGTTTCGGGATCAACCCGCCGCCTGCATCGTCAAGCACACGACGCCCTGCGGGTGCGCGGTCGCCGACGATTTGCCGACCGCTTTCCGCCGCGCGTATGAAGGCGATCCGCTCGCGGCGTTTGGCGGGATCGTCGCGCTGAATCGGCCGATCGATCTCGCGACGGCGCAGGTCATCACCGCGGTCGACAAGCTCCTCGAGGTCATCGTGGCGCCGTCGTACGCCGACGACGCATTGCAGCTATTGCGCGAGCGCTGGAAGAACGTCCGGCTGCTCGCAGTCGGCCCGCTCGATCGCATCGACCCGGCCGAACCGCACCTCCACAAAATCGTCGGGGGCTATCTCGTGCAGGAGCGCGATCTTGCGGGCGCGGATGATTCGAAGTGGAAAGTCGTCACCCGCCGCCAGCCTTCGCCGCAGGAGGTGCGCGACATGAAATTCATCTGGCTCGTCTGCAAGCACGTGAAGAGCAACGCGATCGCGATCGGCCGCGATGGAATGTTGCTCGGCGCGGGGTCGGGGCAGATGGATCGCGTGAGCGCCGCTCGCCTCGCGATCGCCAAGGCCGGCGACCGCGCGAAAGGCGCCGCCGCTGCCAGCGACGCGTTTTTTCCGTTCCCGGACGGGCCCCAACTGCTGCTCAGCGCGGGCGTCACTGCCATCATCCAACCGGGCGGCGCCATGCGCGATCAGGAAACGGTGGACGCGGTCAACCAAGCGGGCGCGACCATGATCCTCACGGGGGAACGTCACTTCCTTCACTAATCGCAACGAAGGTCCGGATAACCGAAACCTCCCCATTCTCAGCGCCTTTTTGATGCAATCGCCCGGCGTCCTCGGTTAGAATCTCCCGGCTTACAAAAATGCGCATTGGTGCGCGGGGCGGGCAGGGACGTTGTCGCCGCGCTGGGCAGAACTTGTGTGCCTGCCTTGCGTTGTATTCAATGACGGCGCGGCCCCCGGGCGGCGCCGCGCGGCGTGCGCCGTCAACGG
>JAXDMN010000486.1:0-2955 GCA_034666045.1 Phycisphaerales bacterium
CCTCCGACGGTTGCTTCGTCCATCCCGGCGGCAGCGACAACCGCACGCCGAGGTCCGACCGCTCAAATGTTTTCGCCGACGATGCGGACGATTGTTGTGTGGGATCTTGCCGCGAGTGCTTCGCACACCCGAACTTGCCGCCGATCGTCGCGGCGATCAACAAAATGATCGCGGCGAGCCACCGGCTACGGGGGCGTGCGTGCGTCATGGCGTCAGTCGAGCTTTTCCGGATCGATGCGAATGTTCGTCTCGCCGGCCCGCTTCTTTTCGTGGTACTTTTTCACCCACGTCTCGAAACTCTTCCCCGCCGCGGTGTCGCGACCGGTGAATTCGAGTCGCGCGATGTCGGCGTAAGAAACCAGTTGCTTCTCGCCGCCATCCGCCGGCAGCAAGCGGACTGCGCAGGCCGTCAGATCCGCGCCATCGCTTCGCCGATCGAAGATGTATCCCTGAACGCGCCCGCCGTCCTTCCGCGTGATCGTCACATCGCCGCGATAATCGAACGCCTTCTCCAGCGCGACGCGAACTTCTTCATCGCTCGCCAGCGGCGGGATCCACCCTTCGAGATTTTCGTGGGCGACGCCCGGCGCGTGCTCGGCGCTGTCGACGTCGATCGGATGGGCCTTGGTTTCCTGCGGCATCGCGCCTACACCTCGGCCCGCTCGCGCCGCGACGTGTTCGCCGCGGGAACATTTAATTGCACGAGGGCAAGCTCACTCGCGGGCAGGCTCTTCTCTTCCAGCGCGTCCAACGCTTCGCGGTCGGCGTACGCGCCGCCGAAGAAAGTCGCGCGCGCCGTCGCCAGCATGCCGCGGATCGACGCGAACGTGTCGTCGACCGCGCTCGCCTCGTAGCCGCTGTGAACCATGCAGTTCGCGCACTTCGGGTTGCCGCTTTCGGTGCCGTATTTTTCCCACGCCGTCGATTCCATCAGCTCGGCGAACGTGTCGGCGTAGCCGTCCTGCAACAGGTAGCACGGCTTCTGCCAGCCGAAAATGTTGTAAGTCGGCATGCCCCAAGGCGTGCAGCGGTACTGTCGATCGCCCATCAAAAATTCGAGAAACAGCGGACTCTGATTGAACACCCAGTTCTTCCGCCGATTGCTCAGGATCTTTCGGAACAGTTTTCGCGTCTTGCCGCGCCCGAGGAAATGTTGCTGGTCCGGCGCCTTGTCGTAGCTGTAGCCGGGCGAAAGCATCATCCCTTCGACGCCCAGCTTCATCATCTCGTCAAAAAAGTCGCGCACGCTCTTCGGATCGGCCCCGTCGAACAGCGTGGTGTTCGTCGTGACGCGGAAGCCGCGCTCCACCGCCGCGCGGATGCCTTCGACGGCGACGTCGTATCCGCCCTCGCGGCAGACGGAAAAATCGTGGTGCTCGCGCTGCCCGTCCATGTGAACGCTGAACGTCAGGTATTTGCTCGGCGTAAACTCGTGAAGCTTTTCCTTCAGCAGCAGCGCATTCGTGCAGAGATAAACGTATTTTCGCCGCGCGACCAGGCCGGCGACGATCTCGGCGATCTGCGGATGCAGCAGCGGCTCGCCGCCCGGGATGCTCACCATCGGCGCGCCGCATTCGTCGACCGCCCGAAAGCATTCCTCCGGCGTGAGTTGTCGCTTGAGCACGTGCGCGGGGTACTGGATCTTGCCGCAGCCTGCGCAAGCCAGGTTGCAGCGAAAGAGCGGTTCGAGCATCAGCACGAGCGGATAGCGCTTCCGCCGCGCGAGCTTCTGGCGAAGCACGTAGCTCGCCACCGTCCACATTTGTGTAACCGGTACTCCCATGGAGCGAACCATCCTACCACACCCGCTACAATCTTCACCCTGTGGGCGTCAGCGAGATTCTCATTTGGACCGCGCTGCAATTTGAGGCGCGGATGATCGCAAAGGCAATGCGCCCCTTGCGCGAGGCGTCCGACGGTCCATCCATCCGCATTGAGGTTATCGGCCCGGGCGCAACTCGCCTGCCTGCGTCACCTTCCGCCGGCGTCGTCGGAATAATCATGGCCGGGCTTGCTGGCGGCCTCGATCCGTCCCTGCGCACGGGTGATCTCGTCATCGATGACCAATCCACCTGGCGCGGCCTGAAGTTGGCCTGTCGAACCGGCCAAATCCATTCCGCCGCCGGAATCATCGCGACGCCGCAGCAGAAGGCCGCGCTCTTCCGCGACACCGGCGCCCTCGTCGTCGACATGGAAAACGCCGCCGCACGCAAACTCGCCGCCGAGTGGAACGTCCCGTTCCTCGGCATCCGCGCCGTCGCCGATTCCGCCGGCGAAACGTTGGACCCAGCCCTTCTGCGAATGACCGACTCGTCCGGCCGCGTCAAACCCATCCAAATCCTCGCCGAACTCTGTCGCCGTCCAAACCTCTTGCCCGGCCTATGGCAAATGAACTCCCGCGCCAGCGCGGCGCTTCGCAGTCTCTCGCTGGCCGTTCGTCAGGTCGTCACATCTTCCTACCGGACGGCGACGTCCGGCTCGGTTTCCGCTCCCCCTGTTAACCAATCGCAAGCTTGAAACAATCGGCGGCGGCAATCGTTGCCTTGCAGCGAAAACGCGTCGGCGGGCGAGAGGCTGGCGAGATGATTTGTGATGTTTTCAGCGTCGCCGAGCGCGCGGCCGCGTGTTCACCAATTAGTTAACCGGTTAGGCGGACGTCGCCTAAGTCCTTGTTTTTCGCGCGACGCTGAAAAAAACCTGGCCTAACTCCCGGCCGGGCCGGGAATAAAAAACGCGTCGGCCCGGACCGGCCGCCGCATTTTTCCACGCTCGGATGAGTCCAAAGTCGTCGGCGATGCAAAACGCGGCAGGCGTGACGGGCGTGGCGGCAATGACCCTCGGCGGTTTTTCCCCGCGGCGGACTTCGTGCCGCCCGGGCGACGCGCGGAAGGTGATGGCCGCGCCAAAAAGACGTTTCAAGATCAAAGGAAATCGGGGCGACAGGATTTGAACCTG
>JAXDMN010000487.1:0-5581 GCA_034666045.1 Phycisphaerales bacterium
CGTGAGCCACGAGACGTTTCAATCGAATCAGCCGCGGCGGCTGTACCTCGACAACGCCGCCACGAGTTTTCCCAAGCCGCAGTCAGTTCTTGCGGCGATGGTGCGTTATGCGACGGAAATCGGCGCCAGCGCCGGCCGCGGCGCGTACAGCGAGGCGGTCGAAAGCGGCCGCGCGATCGCGCAGTGCCGCGAGCGATTGAATGTGCTCTTCAACGGTGAAGATGCGAACCATTTTGTTTTCACGCTGAACTGTTCGGACGCGCTGAACCTGGCGATCAAGGGATTGGTGCACGGGCGTGAGCGCGGGCACGCGATCTGCACGCACATCGACCACAACTCGATCCTCCGCCCACTGAATGCATTGGCTGATTCGGGCGCGGTGGATCAGACGCGCGTCGAGGTCGATCCGAAGTCCGGTTTGGTTGACCCTGATGACATCCGCCGGGCGATTCGTCCGGATACGAAGTTCATCGCGCTGACGCATGCGTCGAACGTCACCGGCACGATCCAGCCGATTCGCGAGATCGGGAAAATCGCGCGCGAGCATTCGATTGCGCTCATCGTCGACGCGGCCCAATCCGCCGGGCATCTGCCGATCGACGTGCAGGCGGACTGCGTCGATCTTCTCGCCGCGCCCGGCCACAAAGGTTTGCTCGGCCCGCTTGGGACTGGATTTCTCTACATTCGGCCAGGCATCGAAAAGTTTCTGTCGCCGCTGCGCGAGGGCGGGACGGGATCGTTCAGCGAAGACGACCGCCAGCCCGATTTTCTCCCGGATAAGTACGAACCCGGCAGCCACAACGCCATCGGCCTCGCTGGTTTGTCCGAAGGCGTGCAGTGGGTGATCGATCAAACCCTCGGGAAAATCCGCGCCCACGAGCTCGACCTGATCCGCACCTTCATCGACGGCGTCAGCGACATCGAGAGCTTGACCTACTTCGGCCCCCAAGGCGTCCGCGATCGCCTCGGCGTCTTCTCGATTCAGATTGACGGCTTCACGCCCACCCAACTCTCCGCCGCGCTGGAGAATGACTACGGCATCCTCACCAGGCCGGGTTTGCATTGCGCCCCGCTCATCCACGCCGCCCTCGGCACCACGAGTTGCGGCGGCACCACGCGCTTGAGCTTCGGTCCGTTCCTGAGCAAGCAGGATGTGAAATTCGCGACCGACGCGATCGCGGATGTGGCGAGCCGTACCGGCTGGAAAACTGTTGCCGGTGACGTGGGACACCGATAGAGTTTGAGGAGCCTCATGAGCCGTCACAGCATTAATCTTCCGCCGGAACTCGAAGCCAAGGTCGCGACGCGCGCCGCGGAATCGGGTCACGCAACGATCGAGGAGTATCTCGAGTCGCTAGTGCGCGCTGACGCCGACGACATCGGTGAAGACTATGGCGCGCCAGAGCATCTTCGCGTGACGAACGAAGCACAACTCGAGCAGTTGCTCGCGGAGCGTCTGGACGACGATCAACCGCTGATCGAGGCGACACCGGAGTTGTGGGAAGGCCTTCGCAATCGTGTGCGCGCGAAGCGCGGCGGCGGAGCCGGCGCCCCGTGAGCCGGCGGATCATGCTGCGCAAGCACGTTCCCGACGGTCTCACCGCCATCGTCGACTATCTCGCGGACAAGAGTCCCGACGTCGCGGATCGTTTCATCAATGCGGTGCCGGCGACACTCCAGGAACTGAGCGAGATGCCGGGCAAAGGCAGCCCGAAGCACTTCCGCGGAAAGAAACTGGCCGGCCTTCGATCGTGGAATGTGCGGGGCTTCCGAAACTACCTCATTCTTTACCGCACCGCGCCCGAAGCGATCGAAGTAATCGCCATCGTTCACGGCGCGCAGAACCTCTCCCGCCTGCTGCGCAGACGAGTGAAGTAGCGTTCTGCTCGGCTATTAAAACCCGCGACGGCGTCGGCCCGCTTTGACCTTGCCGGCGTAGTGCGGCTTCACGCCGCCGCCGGGACGATTTGGGCGGGCGCCATGGGAGGCGGCGGGGGTTGCGGCCGCGTTCGCGCGCGGGGCGTGTTGCGGACGCGGCTGGCCGTTGCGCTGGGGATGGCCGTTGCCGCCGCTGCTGCTCGGCGTGTGCGGCTGCTCTTCGCGGGCGCGCTGCTTTTGCTGCTGATCGCGCCGGCCCATCGGCGGGTGCTGACGCGATTGCGACGGCGCATGCGCCGGGCGGTCGTGGTCGACAGCACGGGGG
Source organism: Phycisphaerales bacterium (assembly GCA_034666045.1). GTDB lineage: Bacteria > Planctomycetota > Phycisphaerae > Tepidisphaerales > Tepidisphaeraceae > JAICTV01. The sequence continues at coordinate 2,204 of JAXDMN010000487.1, forward strand.
GCGGGCGCCTCATACGCCGGATGATTGTCCTTCACTTCGATCGTGTGCTTGATGAGCTTCTCGATCGCGCGGAGGTTGCCGCGCTCTTCGCGGTCGCAGAACGAGATCGCTTCGCCGCCCAGGCCCGCCCGGGCGGTCCGGCCGATGCGGTGGACGTAGGTCTCGGGCTCATGCGTCAGGTCGTAATTGACGACGTGGCTGACGTTGTCGATGTCGATGCCGCGCGAGGCGATGTCGGTCGCGACGAGGACGGGGATCTTGCTCGCCCGGAAATTTGCCAGGGCGCGCTCGCGCGCGTTCTGGCTCTTGTTGCCGTGGATCGCCTCCGCCTTGATGCCGCGCTGGTGCAGATGGCGCACGACCTTGTCGGCGCCGTGCTTCGTGCGCGTGAAGACGATCGCCCGGCTCATCGGCAGATCATTGACGAGGTGCGCGAGCAATTGCGGCTTGTTCGGCTTCTCGACGAAGTAGACGGATTGCTCCACCTTCTCCACCGTCGTCGCCGCCGGCGCGACTTGCACGACCGCCGGGTGATGCAGCAGCGAATTCGCCAACTCGCGAATCTCCGGCGGCATCGTGGCGCTGAACAGCATCGTCTGTTTCTTGGCCGGCAGCTTTGCGATGATTTTGCGGATGTCGCGAATGAAGCCCATGTCGAGCATGCGGTCGGCTTCGTCGAGCACGAGCACTTCGATCGCCTTGAAATCGACGTGGCCCTGGTTCATGAGATCGAGCAATCGGCCGGGCGTGGCGATGATGACGTCGATGCCGCGGCGGAGCGCGGAAATCTGCGGGTTCTCACCGACGCCGCCGAAGATGACGGTGGTTTTGATCTGGAGGTTCTTGCCGTACGCGCCAAAGCCCTGCGCGATCTGCGTCGCGAGTTCGCGCGTCGGCGCGAGCACGAGACAACGCGCGCGGTGCGACGTCGCCTTCACGGCCGACAGGCGTTGCAGGATCGGCAGCGCGAACGCCGCCGTCTTGCCGGTTCCGGTCTGCGCGCAACCGAGCACGTCGCGACCTTCGAGTCCGGGTGGAATCGCCTGCGCTTGAATGGGCGTGGCGGTAAAATACTGCTCCGTCGCGAGCGCGCGGAGGATGGGCTCAATGAGCCCGAGGGACGAAAACTGCATCGAAATTCCTAACTGTGGCCAATGGATGGCGCGGAACGATGCGCACCCAAAAAGCCACGGCTAGACGCCGAAAAAAGCTGGTCGATGCGCTACAACTGCGGCTTTGGGATTCAATCAGAAATGTGCCAAAAGGCGGATTTCGTGAAGGAGGCAAGGCGGGCAGTTGTCGTAGTCAATATATCGGCTGGAATGGGAAAGTCCATTCGCGCCGAGAAGATAATACGTGCTAAACGGGTGAGAAGTTCGTGTTTGCGGGGTTTTTTCGCGTTTCCCGACACGGATATGGCGCGTGCGGAATCCGGACGCGCTCCGCAAGCGGAGCGGCTAAATGGACTCGGGTGTGATTGGCAAGATTCCAAATTGAATGAACAGCGTGACTCGAAGATTTAGCCGCGTCGCTTGCGACGCGCGTTCGCGCGGGTGCGTGGAGCTCACGCGCGTTCGACCGCTCGGGGAATTTGCGTGCGCGGAGTCACCCACTGTTCGTGCGAGACTCTCTCGTTCAGCAGCAGACTTCGTACGCGATCGGGTAGGGGATCAAGTCCGGACGGACGAGATGAAGCTTGCGAAGGCGCACTTCCGAGCGGACGCTCGCTTGCGAACCCATCACGCTCGCGTCATCGCTCGCAATGGTTTGCGGTGGGGGCGTGATCGCCCACGACAGGAGACAAACGGCAACAATCGAACGCGTCACCAGTCGGGTCACGGCAGTCATGACAACGCCTTCTACGAAGGGAGCCGATCGCGCGGGCGGCGGGGACATGCCTCGCTTCACACCGGCTCTCGGTCCGTTGAAATTACCCCCGAAAGGGCAAGCGACCAACGGAAAAATTCCGCTGCGCCAGTAACCGGCCGCGCCCAACCGGAAAGCGGGTAAGGGTTTCCGCCCCGTCCGGACGACCGACACGTTCACGACACGCGCAACCTGCTCGGAAACTGCCCTCACTGCGCACACAAGCCGCTGTTTACGAGGCTTTTCGCTCAAATGTCCGGCGCTTCGCCGCCGGGGGGTGACCCTTTGGCGCCGTAAGCCGCGTCGGCGGGATCATTCCCGCCGGTCGGCTGGTCCTTGTCGACGGCTTTAGCGGTTATGCCGGCCGTGAGGGCGCTCATCAGCACGGGCTGAACGGCGCGGAGCACCTGTCCGGCCAGTCCGGAGAGGAACGAGCCGCGCCCGCTCTCGACCTTGCTGACCTGATCGCCATTGACCGCGCTGTCGACCGGATCGCGCTTGCCGCTCAGCGCCTCCTCGATCTTCCTCAACCGCTTCAGGGCCTGCTCTTCCTTGGAAGGGACGGCGACCGCGGCGGCGAGGAAGCCGGCGACGGCTGCACCGGCCAACGTCGTCCACGGCGCCACCTGCATCCATCCGCGCGGATCGATCCCTTGCGCCAAGTCGCGCTTGATGTCGTTCACCACGCTGCCGATGGCGGCCTTGGCGTCGGCGGCCTGTTTGGTCAGGAACTCCGCTTCACTCAGCGGGGTCTTGGGCGCGCTGGTGGACGTCTGTCCCGAACTTCGATCGTTCTGTTTGCTGTCGTGCGGCATACTTCGTTGCCGTCCTTTCCCGCGAGCTCTTCGTGAGCTTCTTCATTGCAATCATCACGCCAACGCCCAGGGCGGTCAGGAACAACACGCCGGTGATGAGCTCACCCAGCCACCACTTGTCCCACAGCAGGTCGCCGATCCCGTGCGCGATGCCGCGCAGCAGGAGCACGATCACCGTGACGACAAACCCGCCCGCCGCGATCAGCCCGACCACGCCCAGTCCGGCCATGATCCCGACATTGCGCAGCGAGACCTTGATGCCGTCCAGTTTGGCGGTGATGTAGTAGCTGACGTACTCGCCCAGTTCGGCGAAGCGCGTGCCGAGATCCTTGAGCGCTTCGGGCGGCGCTTGATCGTCGGTGACGGCGTCCGGCCCGAGCCGGCCGCCATTGCTGCTGGCTGACGCGCTGACGCCCGGGGCGGTTGGATCATGTGTCGAAGCCATGGCGGTCTCTCACTGACGAGGAAGATTGACGAAAGATTGATCCCATTGACGACTGAAACGCGCATCGCCGCGATCGGCGGACGCGCATTTCAATCGCCAATGATTCAGTGGGTCAATCGCCAATTACCCTTAGCCGCGTTTCCAGAGGATGCCGAGCAGCAGGCCGACGCCGGCCGCCATCAGCAGCGCCTGGATCGGTTTTTCCTGAACGTATTGCTCGAGGTTCTGCTCCATCTCCATCGCGCGCTGACG
>JAXDMN010000488.1:0-3509 GCA_034666045.1 Phycisphaerales bacterium
GCGCACGCGTTCGCAGGTCGTCTACGGAGCGAAGAACTGGGTGCCGTTCTTCATCTACGGCACGACGCCCGACTACCTCGCCGTGCGCGACTGGGACAAGCTCCCGGAGGGCGAGGCCTTCACCGACCGCGACGTCCGCAACGCGTCCAAAGTCTGCGTCATCGGCCAATCGATCAAGCGACAGCTTTTCGGCGACGAAGACCCGATCGGCAAGGAAATCCGCATCAAGAACGTGTCGTTCCGCGTTGTCGGCGTCCTCGCGGCGAAGGGCGCGAACATGATGGGCTTCGATCAGGACGACATCGTCATCGCGCCGTGGACGACGATCAAATATCGCGTGAGCGGATCGTCCGCGTCCGTCGGCAACCAGAGCGCCGCCGCCGCGGTCGACACCGCCGATCAGATGAACACGCTGAGCAATCTTTATCCGTCGAACGGCGTCGTCCTCTATCCCGCGCGCTCCGCCGCCGAGAAAGCCAACCAGCCCGTGCCCGTAAAATTCGCCAACATCGACGAGATCCAACTCGCGGCGATGTCGGTCGATCAGGTGCCGCAGGCGATGACGCAGATCACCGAAGTGCTGCGCGAGCGGCATCGGCTGCGCGCCAATGAGCCGGACGATTTCTCGCTGCGCAGCATGACCGAGATGACCCGCGCGCTGGGCACCACAACGATCATGATGACGCGGCTGCTGCTCGTCGTCGCGGCGATTTCGCTGGTGGTCGGCGGTGTCGGCATCATGAACATCATGCTCGTCAGCGTCACCGAGCGCACGAAAGAGATCGGCCTGCGCATGGCGGTCGGCGCGCGGATGCGCGACATCCTCGGGCAGTTCCTCACCGAAGCGGTCCTGCTTTGCCTGCTCGGCGGCGCGATCGGGATCGTGCTCGGCGTCGGCAGCTCGTGGCTGGTCACCTATTTCCTGAGCTGGCCGACGGAATCGTCGCCGCTGGCGATCATCGTCGCCGTCGCGGTGTCCGCGCTGGTCGGGATCGTGTTCGGTTTTTACCCCGCGTTGAAAGCATCCCGCCTCGACCCGATCGAAGCGCTGCGCTACGAGTAAATTTTTCATGAAGCGACTTTTCTTCGCGAGCCTATTGCTCATTGCGGTTGCGGCGGGATGCACGGTCGGCCCGGAATATCGGCAGCCGAATCGTCCAATGCCGCGCGAGTGGATCGGACCGAGCACGCAACCGGCGACGCGCGCCAGCGTCACGACCGAAGCCGCCGCGGATGTGGCGCAGTGGTGGCGCAATTTTCACGACCCGGCGCTCGATTCGCTCATCGACCGCGCGATCGGCCAGAACCTCGACCTGCAGCTTGCCTCTTCTCGTCTGCGTCAAGCGCGAGCCGCGCGCACCATCGCGACGGCGCAGCTTTTTCCGCAGGCAGATGCTTCGGGATCGTATCGCCTGCAAGGAACCGGGACGGGCCGCTCAACTTCGCTTTATCAAGCGGGCCTCGACGCCTCGTGGGAAATCGACGTCTTCGGCGGCGTTCGTCGCTCGGTCGAAGCCGCCGACGCGGACATTGTCGTCGCGCGCGAAGACCTTCGCGACGTGCTCGTGACGCTTACGAGCGAAGTCGCGCTGAACTACCTCGACTTGCGCGGCTTCCAGCGTCAAATCGCCATCGCGCGGCAGAATCTCGCAGCACAGGAAGACACCGCCCGGCTCGTGCGGCGTCGGCAGGAGGGCGGATTCATTCGCCGGCTCGACGTCGCAAACACCGACGCCCAAGTCGCATCGACACGCTCGCAAATTCCGCGACTCGAGCAGGCGGAGCGACAGACGATCTACAACATCGCGCTGCTGCTCGGGCTCGAGCCGAGCGCGCTGATCGCGGAACTCGAGCGTGACGCGGCCATTCCGCCGTCGCCTGCGGAAGTGCCGGTCGGCCTGCCGTCCGACTTGCTGCGCCGCCGCCCCGACATCCGCCGCGCCGAAGCCAATCTGCACGCCGCCACCGCGCGCGTCGGCGTCGCGACGGCGGATTTGTTTCCGCGCTTCAGCCTGACCGGCTCGCTCGGCACGTCCGGCGCGAACGCCCGCAGCCTCGGCAATGCCAGCAGCGCGTTCTGGTCGATCGGACCGAGCATTTCCTGGCCGATCTTCAGCGCGGGGAGCATCCGCGCGAACATCCGCGTGCAGAACGAATCCCAAAATCAGGCGGCGATTTTTTATGAGCAGTCGGTGCTCACCGCGTTGCGCGACGTGGAAAGCTCGCTCGTCGCCTACGCCCGCGAGCAACAGCGACGTGTCTCGCTACGCGAGGCCGTCGACATAAACCGCGAGCGCGTGCAAATGGCGCAAAAACTCTACGCCGGCGGCGAGACGGATTCGCTGAACGTGCTGGACGCGCAGCGTTCGCTGCTGGCGGTCGAAGACGCCCTCGTCCAGAGCGACGTCGCCGTCGCGTCGAATCTCGTATTCCTCTACAAAGCGATGGGCGGCGGGTGGGAAGCGGTCGCGCCGGAGCGGACCCCGACGACGCGGCCATAAATCAACTCCCTCTCCCTCCGGGCGAGGGAGTCATGCTACAGCGTCACAAACTCTTTCAGCGCCACCGGATCCTCCGCCACGTCGAGAATCCGCCGAATCATCATCGTCTCTTCCGGATCGACGTTCGGCTTGCGCGATTCGAACAGATCCAGCACCGCCGCGGCGTTGTTGACGAAGATTTTCGAGGCGTCGACGGTGAGAATTGTCGTTTCCTTCGCTGTCGTCACGCTCGCCGCGAAGGGCGTGTCGCCGTGCGTGTAAACATTCACCACGCCGGTCCGGCCTCCGTGATAGTTGATGAGCAACTGTGAATACTCACCGGTCCCGCGGCGCATCATGCTCTGCGCGGCGGCGCCCATGCAGCTTACGAGCAGCTCGACCGGATGAATGGCGTATTCGCCGAACGAGCTTCCGCCGCCCCAGGTGATCATGTGCTTCACCGCCGCGCTGCCGCCGGCCGCTTTGACGAAGTCCTGGACGTTCGTGTAACGCAGCGCGGACGACGTCTGGATCGGCGTCCCGTGCCCGTGCGCGAGGTCGAAGATTCGCTGGGCGGTGGCGACGTCCGGGGCGAACGTCTTGTCGACGTAGGTCGGCTTGCCGAACGGGAAGACTTTCTGCGCGAGATCGAGGTGCAGCTCCGGGTTCGACGGCGCCAGGATCATGAAGCCGTCGACGTGCGCGTTCAAATCCGCGGGCGAGTTAAAGTACGGCACGTCGTTCTTCTTCGCCCACGCGCGGCCGCTGTCGGCGTCGAGGGCGTAGCCGCCGCCGACCGTCCAGCCGCGCTCCTTCAGCTCGTTTCGAAAACCCTTGAGAAAGACGTTGGCATGAAAATTTTCGAGCTTGTTGTCGACGAATCCGATGCGTTTAGCCATATCGGGGCGGAGTTGTAACACCTCGCCGCGCTCACGTCACGAACAGTTTCGCCGCGCGGTCGAGCAGCCCGCGAGCGAAGTCATCCTTGTCGCGCAGCGGCAGCTCTTCGCTGCGGCCGTCAGGGTAGAG
>JAXDMN010000489.1:0-8210 GCA_034666045.1 Phycisphaerales bacterium
CTTCATGTTCATTTCCTTCATCGGGCCATGCGGTTCCAGCACGGTTTGAAAGACGACGTCCGCCGGGGCGGCGATCAGCACCTCTTTAACGACGTGCAGGGTTTTCACGGCGGATGGGATTTCTTCAGCGATCATGACGTTGCTCCTGTGAAACGGGATTATTGCTTCGATGCAGCGCGATCGCGCGCGGCAAGCTGTTTCGCTTTTCGCGCAGCGACGAACACCAAAACAGAAACTGAGACGATCACCAGCGACGTGCGGATGTACGCCGCCGTCGAGAACGAGATGCCCAGACCGGTCGCGAGCGCGATATACGCAGCGACGCAGGCCGGGCACTTGGGCAGCAGCGCGAGAGTCGCACCGGGGACAATCCACCCAGCGACCTCCGCGCTGCGGCGGCAGCAGGAACGCGCGCTCATTTGTGCTTCTCCGATCCGCAGCACGAGGACGATCCTTCCGCGGCCGCGACCTTGGGCCAGTACGGCTTGTCCGGATCCGCAAACGCGCCGCCCCCGTTGCTCACATCGTAGCGATCGTGATGCCGCACCCACTGCATATCGAACGGTAACTGATCCTCGTCCCTTCCCTTGGGCACAAGATCAAGCAGCACATACGTGCCCACCATCGTGTCCAGCCCGCGGCCGAACGTAGAGTACGTGTGAAAAATCTCGCCCGTCTTCGGGTCCTTGTAGAAGACGCTCGCGCCCGGCGCTTCGTCGCTGGGGAAGGGCTGCATCGTGTAGTTGTAATACACGTCGCCGTCGGCTTTTTCTTCGGGCGTGAAGTAGACCTGAAAATCGTGGTTGAACGAATTCGCCTGCGATGAAACCCACGGAAAATGCCAGCCCATGCGCTTCTTGAAGGCCTCGATCTTCGGCAGCGGCGCGCGGGAGACCATCACCAGCGACACATCCCGCGCCGCCAGGTGCACCGTCGCGCCGTTGATGTGATCGCACACGAACGAGCAGCTCGGGCACCCCTCGGCCCAGTCCGGGCCGAACATGAAATGGTAGATGAGCAGTTGGCTGTGCGCGCCGAACAGATCGGCGAGCCTGACTTTTCCCTGCGGCGCGTCGAAGAGGTAATTCTTGTCGACCTTGACCCACGGCAGTTGACGCCGCTGCCGCGCCAGCTCATCGCGCTGGCGGGTATTTTCCTTTTCCTTCGCGAGAAGCGCCTTTCGCGCCTCGACCCATTGCTCTCTCGAAACGATTGGGGATTGTATCTCTTCGGCAACCATGACGTTGCTCCTGTGAAACGGGATTATTGCTTCGATGCAGCGCGATCGCGCGCGGCAAGTTGTTTCGCTTTTTGCTCGGCGACTTCCTTGATGCTGGCCAGTTGGTCGGTCCAGAAGCGCTCGAAATGTTGAATCCAGTCGTGCACGGGTTTGAGCTCCTGCGGGTTCAGCCGATACAACCGGCGTTGCCCCGCCTTGTGAACGGCAACCACACCGACCTTTCGCAACACACCCAGGTGCTTGGAAACAGCCGGCTGAGGAAGTCCGAGCTTGCGCACCAGTTCAGTCACATCGCGCTCGGCCCCACGGGCGAGCAGATCCACAATCTCCCGCCGGCGTGGTTCGGCGATGGCGTTGAACACATCGGAGGTGGTTGCTGCCCGGGCCATGTAGACTAGTATATTCCCACATAGGAATATATCAAGCGAAAAAATCTATGGCTTCGAGACGATCCTCCAGCCGGTCCGAAGCCTTTGCGGCCTATTGATTTAGCCTTGCCGCGGACATCGCGCTTGACGGTTGCCGGCGGCGACGCTAGTTTACCGATCAGTTAATTAACCGAATGGTGTAATACAAAATGCCTGTCGATCAGCTCAGTTCCACTTTCGCCGCCCTCGCCGATCCGACGCGGCGGGCGATCTTGGCGCGGCTGGCGCACGGGGAGCGCTCGGTGACGGAGTTGGCGCAGCCGTTTGAAATGTCGCTGCCGGGGATTTCCAAGCATCTGAAGGTGCTCGAGCGCGCGGGTTTGATCGCGCGCGGGCGCGAGGCGCAGTGGCGGCCGTGCCGGCTCGAGGCGAAGCCGCTGCGGGACGTTTCCGATTGGGTCGAGCATTATCGACGTTTCTGGGAAGAGCGGCTCGACCGCCTCGACGACTACCTTCGCGAGCTTCAGGCACAGCAGAAGGAGAAAAAGCATGCCCGCAGAAAACGCTAATGCCGCCGCGCGACGCGAGGTCGTCCTTACGCGCATCATCGATGCGCCGCGCGCGCTGGTCTTCAAAGCGTGGATCGATCCGAAGCGCCTGGCGAAATGGTGGGGACCGAAAGGATTCACAAATCCCAGATGCGAGATCGACGTCCGTCCCGGCGGCGCGATCCGCATCGATATGCGCGCACCCAACGGAATCGTCTACCCGATGACCGGCGTATTTCAGGAAATCATCGAGCCGGAGCGGCTTGTCTTCACCAGCGCTGCGCTGGACGGCGAGGGCAAGCCGCTTTTCGAAAACCTGAACCTCATTACCTTTGCCGAGCATGGCGCCGGCGGAGCACAGACACGGTTAACCGTGCAGGCGCGCGTCCAACATGAAACCGCGCAGGCGGCGCCGTACCTCGCGGGGATGGAAGAGGGTTGGACGATGACGATCGATCGGCTCGAACAATTCACAACCAGCGCATAAAGAACTGAAGGAAACTAATCATGCTCATGAAGATTCTCATTGGTGTCGCAGTCATCCTCGTCATCTTCGCGATCGTCGTCGCGACGCGCCCGGGCGGGTTTCGCATCGTGCGATCCGCTGTCATCTCCGCCCCGCCGCCGGCGGTGTTCGAGCAGGTCAACGACTTTCACAAATGGGCGGCGTGGTCGCCGTGGGAGCATAAGGACCCGGCGATGAAGCGCACTTTCGAAGGCCCCGCCGCAGGAACGGGCGCGAATTACAAATGGGTGGGCAACCGAGAGGTCGGCGAAGGTGGAATGACGATCACAGAGAGCCGGCCGAGTGATTTGATCCGGATCCGGCTCGACTTTCTCAAGCCGTTCGCGTCGACGAACACCGCCGAGTTCACCTTCAAACCGCAGGGCGATCAAACCGCCGTCACCTGGACGATGACCGGCAGCAACGACAACTTCATCTGCAAGGCGTTCTGCCTGTTCATGAACATGGACAAGATGGTCGGCGGCGATTTCGAGAAAGGCCTGGCGGCGATGAAGTCGGTCGTGGAGTCGTCGCCGCGGAACTAAGACTGCAATCTCACCGACAAGGACAATTGGAGAAGTACATGAGCGACAGTACGAGCACCGCCGACCGCGAAATCACCGCCACGCGCCACTTCGATGCGCCGCGCGAGCTGGTTTTCAAGATGTGGACCGAGCAAAAGCACATCGAGCAATGGTGGGGACCGACCAGTTTCACCACGACCACTTACAACATGGACGTCAAGCCGGGCGGCGTTTGGCGGTTCGTCATGCACGGTCCGGACGGCGTCGATTACCAAAACAAAATTACCTATGTCGATGTCGTTGCGCCAGAGAAACTTGTCTACCGACACGGCGGAGATAAAGATGTCGAGCCGGTCAAGTTTGAAGTGACGGTGACGTTCGCCGACGAGAGCGACGGCAAGACGCGGCTGAACATGCGGATGCTTTTCCCGTCCGCCGTCGCGAAGAACTTTGTCATCGAGAAATACGGCGCGGACAAAGGTCTCGTTGAGACGCTCGCCCGACTTGAGGAAAGACTCGCGAACATGGGAAGCGACAGCACAGCTGACAAACCGTTCGTCATCTCGCGCACCTTCGATGCGCCGCGCGAGCTCGTCTGGAAAGCGTGGACGGAGCGCGACCGCATGATGCAATGGTTCGGCCCGAAGGGTTTCACGATGTCCGCCATCACGCTGGATCTGCGTCCGGGCGGCGTGTGTCACTACTGTTTGCGCGGGCCGGACGGAAGCGAGATGTGGGGCAAGTTCGTCTATCGCGAGATCGTGCCGCTCCAGCGAATTGTCCACGTCCATTCGTTCGCCGACGCCAAGGGGAACGTGACGCACCATCCGATGAGCCCGACCTGGCCGCTGGAAATGCTCTCGACGACGACGTTCACCGAGCAAGCCGGCAAGACGACCGTGACGATCGAGTGGGCGATGATGAACCCGAGCCAGGCCGAGCGCGACACCTTCAACGCCAACCGCGACGGTATGAACCAAGGGTGGAGTGGAACCTTCGAACAGCTCGCCGCCTACCTGGCGAAAGCGAAGCAGGAGAAACGATGACCGTTCAATCCGAGACTGTCACGCCGCCGTCGTCGTCGTCACCGTCATCGTCGCCGAAGTGGATGATCTGGACCGGGCGAATCATCAGCGCGCTGCCGGTGCTGCTCATGGTGATGGGCGCCGTGATGGCGGTGATGAATCCGGCGATGGTGAAGGAAGGAATGGCGAAGCATGGATACCCGGAGAGCACTTCCGTGCCGATCATCGTCGTCGAGATGATTTGCGTCATCCTGTATGTGATTCCGCAGACTTCCGTTCTCGGCGCGATCCTGCTGACCGGGTATTTGGGCGGCGCGACAGCGACGCATGTGCGCGTCAGCGAGCCGTACATCATGCCGATCGTGGTTGGCGTGTTTGTTTGGTTGGGACTTTTCCTGCGCGATGCGCGACTTCGCGCGCTGATTCCGATTCGTCGCTCGGCGACGTGAAGAACGCGCCAATAGCGTTTGCCGCCACGGCCGACGCGTTTGCCGCGTTTTGTTTCGCCGACGACTTCGATGTCGTCCGAGGTTCGCCCCGTGCGGCGGCCGGTCTCTAATTGAGCGATTTTTACTCTTGGCCCGGCCGGGAGTTGGGCCGGGAATTTTCACATCACGGCGAAAAATAAGGACTTATGAACGATCGCGCGGGGGTGCGTCAAAGGGTCGGTCGCGCGTCGGCCGAACTACAAATTGTTGCGAAATGACACCTGCCGGCGGGTCGAAAAGCGCACGGCCGATCCCGCCGCGGTACCGCCCGCCGAGCGAAATCGGATGAATCACGCGCGCGACGGACATGATGTCGCATCGCAGCGCGCTCACTGTTGCATTTAATGGGATTGCACTACTCGTTGCGTTGAAGGCGCGACTGCTCGGCGGTGAGCTCGTCGAGCCGGGCTTTCTGCTCTTCGAGTCGGCGGGAGATCGACGCGGCGATGACGGATTTGGCGTCTTCGAGTTTTTTCGGCGCATCCGCGGTTTCGGATTTGGCGGTGGCGAGATTCGCGGTGGCGGCGGCGAGTTCGTCGGCGGCTGTTTTGGCGGCGGCGGTGGTGGCGTCGGCGGATTTTTGTACGGCCGCGAGCTGAGTGGCGATGAGCTGCGACGCTTCCGCGGATTTTTTGGCGGCGTCGGCGAGAGCGGCGTTGGCCGCGTCTTTCGCGGCGGCGGCCTGTAAGGTCTTGGCGGTCTCGTCGCACCTGGCGGCGAGGGGTTGGAGCTCTTTGAGTTGCGTTTGCGCGGCTTGCGCGCTGGCGGCGGTGCTGGCGGACAATTCCTTCGCTTTGGCGAGGCGTTGCTCGGCGGCGGCGACGCGGGCGGGACCTTCGGACAATGCCTTGTTCGCAGATTCGATCTGCTTCAGCGCGTTAGCGACTTGCTCATTGGTGGCCGCGAGTTCATCGACCTGCTGCTTGACGCCGGCCAGCTCGGCGGTGACGTGGGCCTTCTTCCACTTCAGCAACTCCGCCTGCGCGTCGGCCAGTTCCTTCGCGGCGGCGTCGGCGGCGGTTTTTGTCTTCGCGACTTTTTCGGCGGCGGCCTTCGCCTGTTCGGCAATCGGCTGCGCGGCGGCGGTTGCGGCGGCGCTGTCGGCCACGGCTTTCTGGACGACCGGAGCGGCGGCGGCGTTTTCGGCGGTCGTCTTTTCCAGCAGCGCGCGCTTCGCTGCCACATCTGCTTTCGCGGACGCCAGCGCCGCATCGGCGGCGGCGAGTTCTTCGCCAGTTTTGCGCGCCTGCTCGGTGAGCCCCTTGAGCGCCTCCGCTTTCGTGGCGAGCTGTTGTTCGACCGGCGTGAGCTCGGCGACGATTTTGTCGGCGGCGGTTTTCGCTTCGGACGCGGCGCTCGCGAGGGCCGCGTCGGCCGGCGCTTGCTGCGATTTCGCCGCGGCGGCGTCGGCGGCTTGTCGAGCGGCGGTAACGGGCGGACGTTTTTGCTCGACGGCGGCTGCCAGCGCCTGATGGTCCTTCGTCGCGGCGGCGAGCGCAGTCTGCGCGGCGGCGAGGGCGGCGGCGATCTGATCGCGCGCGGTCTGCTTGGCGACGATGTCCTTGTCGGCGACTTCGATCGCCGCCGTCGCGGCCTTCACCGCCGCCGCGAGCTCCGTCGCTTTCGCCTGAGCGGATTCGTGCGCCTTCTGCGCTTCAGCAGCCTTCGCCTGCGCGGCGGCGAGCGCGGCATTCGCCTTCTCCGCCGCGGCTTGCGACGCGGCGGCGGCGGCGGATGTTTTCTGCGCCGCCGTCTGCTTCTCCCCGAATTTCTGCCGCGCCTCGGCCAATCGTTCTTCGATCGTCGGCGGGTTGGGATCGAGCGTTCCGCTCGGCTTGCCGTCGGCGGCGCTGGCGACGCGGACTTCTCCTGAAAAATCGGCGGCGGCGACGAGCGACCCTTCGCTGGCGAAGACCGCGAGCGTCGCGACGTCGCGCGTGCGCTCGAGATCGAGCAGCTTGCTGCCGTCCGCTTTCCAGACGCGCACTTGCTTGTCGCGCCCGGCAGTCACCAGCCGACCGTCCGGCGCGAAATCGACGGACAACACGCCGCCCGGATGCGCGGGCCAGCTCTTGATCGCTTCGCCGGAGTTCATGTCCCAGAGCTTGACGGTTCCGTCTTCGCTGGCGGAGGCGAGCACGTTGGAATCGGCGCGGAAGCGCAGCGCGGTGACAGCCGCCTTGTGGCCGCTGAGATTGTAAAACTCGTTTCCGCTCGACGTCTCCCAGACGCGGAGTCCGCCGTTGCGGTCGCCGCTGGCGAGCAGCACGCCGTCCGGGCTGTAGGCGATGGAAAGAATCCAATCGGTGTGCTGCTCGAGCTCGCGCAGCATTTTTCCGGTTTCGACGGAATAGATTTGCAGCAGCTTGGTCGGCCCGCCCAGCGCGACGGTGGATTGATCCGGGCTGATGTCGGCGGCGAGGATCTCGTCGGATTCGTCGCCGATCTCGGTGACGCGCTTCCCAGAGACGACGTCGTAGATCGCGACTTTTCCCGTCTCCGCGCCGATGCCGCCGCCGGCGATGAGGAGCGCGCCGCTGCGGCTGAAGTTGAGGACTTTCGCCTGGCCCTTGTCGAAGGGGAGGACGCCGAGCAGGTCGCGCGTGAGCGCGTGATAGAGCAGTACCTGGTGCGGCGTGGACATGGCGACGAGGGGGGCCCACGGGCTGGCCGCCATCGCCGCCGGCGCGGCGGTGCGATCGGCGCGGGCGAGCGTTTCGAGCGGCAGATTCACCGGCATGGGCGGCGCGCCCGCGGGCTTGCCGGCGACGACGGCGATTTTCATGTCGAGCTTCGGCTTGCTCGGCGCCAGCGCGACCGACGTCGGCGAATCGAGCAGGCCGCCCTCGATCCACTTGCGGAGCGTTTCGAGCTGCTTGTCGGCGAGCTTGCTCGAGCCCTTGGGCATCTTCGGTTCCTGCTGGTGCGTGACCGACAGGTAAAGCTTGCTGGCGGACGGGTCGCCGGCGCTGAGGACTTTGCCGTTGCTGCTGCCGGAGATTGCGCCCTGGTACGACGTGAGATTGAGGCCGGCGGTGTTCTTGTCGGGGTTGTGACAGCTTACGCAGCTCGTGTTGAAGATGGGGCGGACGTGCTCCTGGTAGGTGATCTTCTCCTGCGCCGCGGCTAAGGCGGCGGGGAAGAGCACGGCGACGAGGATTGCGACGATGCGAATTGCAAACTCCCTCTCCCCGGTACGCCGGGGAGAGGGGCGCGGTGCGCGTGGCGTTGTGCCAGGTTCGATTCGCCGGATGGCGTCGTTCGGCGAGTCGAGCGCGGCGTCGACGTGTGACGCCGCTCGCCCCTCTCCCCTGCCCTCTCCCCGGTTTACCGGGGAGAGGGAGTTAAGTGGGAGGAGGCGAAGAAGGCGCAATGCAAACTCCCTCTCCCCGGTACGCCGGGGAGAGGGTTGGGGAGAGGGGCGAGGTGCGCGTGGCGTTGGCGGGCGTTCGATTCGCCGGATGGCGTCATTCATCGAGTCGAGCGCGGCGTCGACGTGTGACGCCGCTCGC